>NZ_CP071420.1:2220000-2383565 GCF_050222175.1 Streptococcus sanguinis
CTAAGCTAACATCCTAGTTGTCTGTGCAACCCCACATCCTTTTCCACTTAACAATTATTTTGGGACCTTAGCTGGTGGTCTGGGCTGTTTCCCTTTCGACTACGGATCTTAGCACTCGCAGTCTGACTGCCGACCATAATTCATTGGCATTCGGAGTTTATCTGAGATTGGTAATCCGGGATGGACCCCTCACCCAAACAGTGCTCTACCTCCAAGAATCTTCATGTCGACGCTAGCCCTAAAGCTATTTCGGAGAGAACCAGCTATCTCCAAGTTCGTTTGGAATTTCTCCGCTACCCACAAGTCATCCAAGCACTTTTCAACGTGCCCTGGTTCGGTCCTCCAGTGCGTTTTACCGCACCTTCAACCTGCTCATGGGTAGGTCACATGGTTTCGGGTCTACATCATGATACTAAAGCGCCCTATTCAGACTCGGTTTCCCTACGGCTCCGTCTCTTCAACTTAACCTCGCATCATAACGTAACTCGCCGGTTCATTCTACAAAAGGCACGCTCTCACCCATGAACGGGCTCGAACTTGTTGTAGGCACACGGTTTCAGGTTCTATTTCACTCCCCTCCCGGGGTGCTTTTCACCTTTCCCTCACGGTACTGGTTCACTATCGGTCACTAGGGAGTATTTAGGGTTGGGAGATGGTCCTCCCAGATTCCGACGGGATTTCACGTGTCCCGCCGTACTCAGGATACTGCTAGGTACAGAATCTATTTAAAATACGAGGCTCTTACTCTCTTTGGCTGACTTTCCCAAGTCATTCTTCTATAAATTCTGAGTCCACATTGCAGTCCTACAACCCCGAAGAGTAAACTCTTCGGTTTGCCCTTCTGCCTCTTCGCTCGCCGCTACTAAGGCAATCGCTTTTGCTTTCTCTTCCTGCAGCTACTTAGATGTTTCAGTTCACTGCGTCTTCCTCCTCATTCCCTTAACAGAAATGGGTAACAGGCATCAACCTGTTGGGTTCCCCCATTCGGACACCCCCGGATCGAAGCTTACTTACAGCTCCCCGAGGCATTTCGTCGTTTGTCACGTCCTTCTTCGGCTCCTAGTGCCAAGGCATCCACCGTGCGCCCTTACTAACTTAACCTTATTTTTGACCTTTCAGTCTTAAACTCATTAATTTTCACAGCGTTTTCGGTTTATTTTCTTGTTACTATTTGATATCGGTATTCAATTTTCAATGGACAAGTTCTTTATCTAGTCAAACTAGATAATGGAGCCTAGCGGGATCGAACCGCTGACCTCCTGCGTGCAAAGCAGGCGCTCTCCCAGCTGAGCTAAGGCCCCACATAGCCCTCTCAAAACTAAACAAGACTCAAGTGCATTCCGTGTGTCCTTACGGACTCCTTAGAAAGGAGGTGATCCAGCCGCACCTTCCGATACGGCTACCTTGTTACGACTTCACCCCAATCATCTATCCCACCTTAGGCGGCTGGCTCCTTGCGGTTACCTCACCGACTTCGGGTGTTACAAACTCTCGTGGTGTGACGGGCGGTGTGTACAAGGCCCGGGAACGTATTCACCGCGGCGTGCTGATCCGCGATTACTAGCGATTCCGACTTCATGTAGGCGAGTTGCAGCCTACAATCCGAACTGAGACTGGCTTTCAGAGATTAGCTTGCCGTCACCGGCTTGCGACTCGTTGTACCAGCCATTGTAGCACGTGTGTAGCCCAGGTCATAAGGGGCATGATGATTTGACGTCATCCCCACCTTCCTCCGGTTTATTACCGGCAGTCTCGCTAGAGTGCCCAACTCAATGATGGCAACTAACAATAGGGGTTGCGCTCGTTGCGGGACTTAACCCAACATCTCACGACACGAGCTGACGACAACCATGCACCACCTGTCACCTCTGTCCCGAAGGAAAACTCTATCTCTAGAGCGGTCAGAGGGATGTCAAGACCTGGTAAGGTTCTTCGCGTTGCTTCGAATTAAACCACATGCTCCACCGCTTGTGCGGGCCCCCGTCAATTCCTTTGAGTTTCAACCTTGCGGTCGTACTCCCCAGGCGGAGTGCTTAATGCGTTAGCTGCGGCACTAAGCCCCGGAAAGGGCCTAACACCTAGCACTCATCGTTTACGGCGTGGACTACCAGGGTATCTAATCCTGTTTGCTCCCCACGCTTTCGAGCCTCAGCGTCAGTTACAGACCAGAGAGCCGCTTTCGCCACCGGTGTTCCTCCATATATCTACGCATTTCACCGCTACACATGGAATTCCACTCTCCCCTTCTGCACTCAAGTTAAACAGTTTCCAAAGCATACTATGGTTAAGCCACAGCCTTTAACTTCAGACTTATCTAACCGCCTGCGCTCGCTTTACGCCCAATAAATCCGGACAACGCTCGGGACCTACGTATTACCGCGGCTGCTGGCACGTAGTTAGCCGTCCCTTTCTGGTAAGATACCGTCACAGTGTGAACTTTCCACTCTCACACCCGTTCTTCTCTTACAACAGAGCTTTACGATCCGAAAACCTTCTTCACTCACGCGGCGTTGCTCGGTCAGGGTTCCCCCCATTGCCGAAGATTCCCTACTGCTGCCTCCCGTAGGAGTCTGGGCCGTGTCTCAGTCCCAGTGTGGCCGATCACCCTCTCAGGTCGGCTATGTATCGTCGCCTTGGTGAGCCGTTACCTCACCAACTAGCTAATACAACGCAGGTCCATCTGGTAGTGATGCAATTGCATCTTTCAATTAATTATCATGCGATAAGCAATTTCATGCGGTATTAGCTATCGTTTCCAATAGTTATCCCCCGCTACCAGGCAGGTTACCTACGCGTTACTCACCCGTTCGCAACTCATCCAAGAAGAGCAAGCTCCTCTCTTCAGCGTTCTACTTGCATGTATTAGGCACGCCGCCAGCGTTCGTCCTGAGCCAGGATCAAACTCTCATTAAAAAGTTTGAGTTCGCACTCATTACTGTCCACTGACAGATTTATTTTCTCGTTTTTTGACAGGTTACATATCTCTATGTCACCCTGCACTTGGTTCGTCTTGTTCAGTTTTCAAAGGGCTTTGTCTTTCGCGACAACTATATTAGTATATCACCTATACCACCAACCTGTCAATACCTTTTTTAATCTTTTTTAAAATTTTTCTAGAATTTTTTATGCATCAGAGGCTAGCCTCTATTAAAGAGAGGGAAGAAAAGCTTCCTCACCTAGTTGACGTGCTATTAAACCAGCTCTCGCCAGCTGAAGCAAAGTCTTTGTGAGTTCATAAATATGCTCTGTTTCACTTGCGGTCAACTCTTTTTTAGAGAACCTTCTTCTTAAAGCTTTGTAATCTCGACCTTCCTGTTGAAAGAAGGTAGCATTTTGTAAATAGGTTTTTACATTTTCCAGATTTTCTAAAATACCAAGATGAAAAGCAGCAGAAGAAAAGGTTTTATCAAAAGGTTGGGTACAGACACTCCGAAACTCTACTGTCCCCCGTGTCGTCAAATCTTGATACTGATAACTTCTGTGATTCTTGAAGTCTGCTTCCCTTGGAGTCAAGTTTGCTTTTTCGCCTGAAAGGTCATAAGCCTCAATAGTTTTCTGGCTCAAGTATTCATTAGCAGCTATCGGATAGAAATAGTAGGATTGACCATTTCGTTCGGCAGTAAAAAGTGCTGATCTATCAAGATATGCAAAAAATTCATCTTCAGTTTGAAAATCTTTCGAATTAACACCCGCATTTTCCTGTAAAATGCCATGCATCGATTGCTCCCAGAAAATATCTCGAGCGATTTTTGTATTCCAAGAAGAATCTGAAAACTCTGAATTGGCAAAGAGGTATGCCTTGGCAGCTTCAATTTGATTGAAGACATTGATAACAGTTAAATAATTTTCTCTTGAAACATCTAACTGCACCTGACTCCCACAAATAAAAGCACCATATTCTGGATAATTGTGCAGACCATCCATGTTCTTTCCCATAGCTAAATACTGCATCAGCATTTCATATCTTGGATACTTAACTGGACTATTATCATTTTCTGCCCAGAAAGGATGAATTCCTTTACCTTGAATTTCATGGTTTTCTTTGCGTAGAATTGCCTGAATAATGCTCAGATAGTTCTTAAAACGCTCTTCAACTTCTTGAATTCTGCTAGCCTTGGCAAAAGCAAATTCCAAAGTATTGTAAGAGACCTCAAAAAGAATTCTGTCTTCATTTTTAGTAGATTTCAGTTGAATGGGATTCCCGTCTCTGTCAAATCGTTCTGCCTCAAAATCATACTCTTCCAACAGACGTTTTAAGAGATTTTTTGCAACATTTGTATCAGTCGCTCCGCCCTGGCTATTGACAATAGGAAATTCTAACTCAATGCCAATGTATACCGTTGGATTTTCTTTGATATTCTTTAAATAGCGTTCTTTTAAAATTTGGATTGAATCCATCATTTCCATTTCCTATAAATTTTTGATAGTGTTAAAGTATTATAACAAAATTTCAGGTATTTTCCTAGCCTCATGCAAAAACGCCTGCTTACGAAATTGTTTTTGCCTTAAAAGCAATTTCGTAAACAAGCGTCTACCTATTATCAACTATATGATGAGTGTTCCCGCTAGGAAAGAATCCTAGCGGTAGACCAGAGCTAGACTAAGAATAGAGATTCTATTCCATCATCATAACACTCAACAAAGATTGATGATCTTAAACTAATTCGATGATTGCCATTGGCGCAGCATCTCCACGGCGCGGTTCAGTTTTCAGGATACGAGTATATCCACCGTTGCGCTCTGCATAGCGTGGTGCAATCTCAGAGAACAATTTTTGAAGAGCAGTAGTTGTAGTATACTTTTCTGTTGCTTCATCATAGTTTTCTGATGCGATTTCATTGCGTACAAAAGCTGCAGCTTGACGACGAGCGTGCAAGTCTCCACGTTTGCCCAATGTAATCATTTTTTCAACTGTTTTACGGATTTCCTTAGCACGAGCTTCAGTTGTTACGATTGATTCGTTGATCAGCAAATCAGTAGTCAAATCGCGAAGCATTGCTTTACGTTGTGAGCTAGTGCGTCCTAGTTTACGGTAAGCCATGTATTCCTCCTTTATTTATCGTTTTTTAACCCCAGACCGAGATCAGCAAGTTTAACTTTTACTTCTTCCAGACTCTTGCGTCCCAAGTTACGAACTTTCATCATTTCTGGCTCAGATTTTTCTGTCAAATCAAATACAGTATTGATACCTGCACGTTTCAAACAGTTGTATGAGCGAACTGACAAATCTAATTCTTCGATGGTTCGTTCCAAAATGCGGTCATCAGAAGTCTTTTCTGCTTCCTTCATAACGTCTGCAGCGATAGCTACTTCTGTCAGGTTGGTGAAGAGATTCAAATGTTCCGTAAGAATGCGGGCTGAAAGTCCCAAAGCATCTTCTGGAATAATTGTTCCATTCGTTAAAATTTCAAGGGTTAGTTTGTCAAAACCATCGTTGCTACCAACACGAGCTGGCTCAACCTGGTAATTAACTTTTGTCACAGGCGTATAGATAGAATCCACCGCAAGTGTTCCCACTGGTGCATCATCTTTCTTATTTTCATCTGCAGGCACATAACCACGACCGCTGTTGACAGTCATCGTTGCCTTAAAGCTTGCGCCTTCTCCGATTGTAAAGAGATAATGATCAGGGTTTATAATTTCAATATCACTGTCTGTCAAAATGTCTCCGGCAGTTACTTCTGCTGGCCCTTCAACATCCAGTTCAATAATCTTTTCGTCTTGGACGTAAGATTTTACAGCAATCCCTTTGACGTTCAAAATGATTTGCATCACGTCTTCACGGACACCGGAAATCGTATCAAACTCGTGCAAAACACCTTCAATATTAATTGAAGTGACAGCCGCACCTGGAAGTGAAGCTAAAAGCACACGGCGAAGAGAATTTCCCAGTGTTGTACCATAGCCACGCTCAAGCGGCTCTACTACAAACTTGCCATAATCTTTATTTTCATCAATTTTTGTTATATTTGGTTTTTCAAACTCAATCATTTGCTATACTCCCTCTTAAACGAAAAGCAGTGTAACGGTTGGTGATTATACACGGCGACGTTTTGGAGGACGAGCACCATTGTGTGGTACAGGAGTCACATCACGAATAGCTGTTACTTCAAGACCAGCGGCAGCAAGAGCACGAATAGCAGACTCACGACCAGAACCTGGACCTTTTACAGTAACTTCAACTGATTTCAGACCGTGTTCCTGTGCAGATTTAGCAGCTGCTTCAGATGCCATTTGGGCAGCAAATGGTGTAGATTTACGAGAACCTTTAAATCCAAGAGCTCCAGCAGATGACCAAGCAATCGCGTTACCATGCACATCAGTAATCATAACAATAGTGTTATTAAATGTAGCGTGAATATGAGCAATACCGGATTCGATATTTTTCTTCACACGACGTTTACGTGTTGGTTTAGCCAAGACTTTTTACCTCCTTATATTATTTTTTCTTACCTGCAATCGCAACAGCTTTACCTTTACGAGTGCGGGCGTTATTTTTAGTGTTTTGTCCACGGACAGGAAGTCCACGACGGTGACGGATTCCACGGTATGAACCGATTTCCATCAAACGTTTGATGTTCAAGTTTACTTCACGACGAAGGTCACCTTCAACTTTAATCGCATCTACTTCACGACGGATAGCGTCTTCTTGTTCGATTGTAAGATCTTTTACACGAATATCTTCTGAAACTCCAGCAGCTGCCAAGATTTTCTTAGAAGTTGGAAGTCCGATACCGTACACATAAGTCAGCGAAACGACTACACGTTTGTCATTTGGAATGTCAACTCCAGCAATACGAGCCATTTTTTCTCCTTTCTATCTTATCCTTGACGTTGTTTGTGTTTTGGATTTGCTGGGCAAATTACCATAACACGACCATTACGACGAATAACTTTGCAGTATTCGCAAATTGGTTTGACCGATGGTCTTACTTTCATTTTTTCCCTCCAAGTTTTTCGATTATTTAAAGCGGTATGTGATCCGTCCACGTGTCAAATCATAAGGACTCATTTCTACAGTCACACGGTCTCCCGCTAAAATACGAATATAGTTTTTACGAATTTTACCAGAAACTGTTGCTAAAATCTGATGTCCATTTTCAAGTTCAACCGTAAACATTGCATTAGGCATTGTATCAACTACCTTGCCTTCAACCTCAATCACATCGTCTTTTGCCACGCAAAAGTACCTCCATAAATTTCGATTTGATCCCTCTGAGCACAGAGGTAACAATTATAAGTCAGACTAATTCATTGTATCACTACTTGTCAAATATTGCAAGCAGGAAAAACGCTTTTATTTCAAATTTGTCAGCACTTTTTCAATGTCTGAGAAGACATCATCAATATCTTGATTTCCTTGAATATCATGGACCAAACCTTTGCTGCGATAGTGATCAATGATTGGCTGACCCTGAGCGATATTGACATCCAAACGACGTTTAACCGTCTCAGGCTTGTCATCTTCGCGCTGGTAATAATCCTCTTCCTTATAGTCTGCTGGCGGATTGAAGACCTTGTGGAAGGTTTCGCCTGTTTGACGATGGATAATCCGACCGCTCAAACGCTCCAAGAGACAGTCTGGGTTCACTTCGATATTGATTACACCTTCAAGTTCGATACCAAGTTCAGCCAATGTTTTGTCCAAGGCATTTGCTTGCTCAATCGTGCGTGGATAGCCATCCAAGAGGAAGCCTGTTTGCTTAATATCGTCTTGACTCAAACGCTCTTTGACAATACCGTTTGTCACTTGGTCTGGCACCAACTCGCCCTTGTCAATATAGGACTTGGCTAAGACGCCCATCTCTGTTTGGTTAGCAATCGCCGCACGGAACATATCTCCAGTTGAAATATGTGCAACATTGAAGCGCTCAACGATTTTAGCAGCTTGAGTTCCTTTACCAGCACCTGGTAAGCCCATAATCAAAAGATTCATGATTGGTCTCCTTTTTTGTTTTTAAAGCAATCTATTAAACCGATTAATAAACTCGTTTAAAAACAAAATAGAAGGGGGTGAGTCTACTCTGTCCCCTTTTATTTTGTTTATTTTCGGTTCAAGAAAGGTTATCTGAACAGGCTTCTCATTAGAAAAGCAATTCAAAAATTCCCTTACTCTGAAGTATCCATAAAGCCGACATACTTTCTCTTCAGCAGGTAGCCCTCTAGCTGCTTCATCCCCTCAATACCAGTTGAAATGATGATCAAGAGACTGGTTCCTCCAAGAGCAACGGCATCTGTCAATCCAAATACATCTTTAGCTACAATAGGCAGAATGGAAATGACACCTAGGAAGAGAGCGCCAACTGTTGCCAAACGGCGCAGCAGTTTAGACATGTAGTCTTCTGTTCCTTTACCAGGACGAACACCTGGGATGTAAGCTCCGCTCTTTTGCAGATTCTCTGCTGTCTTCTCTGGATTAATCTGTACAAAAGTATAGAAGAATGTAAAGAGGACAATCAGGAAGGCGTACATGAACATACCACTAATGGTCGTTGTTGCCAAAAGTGACTGAGCTGTCTTAATCCAATCTGCATCATAACCCATGGCACTGGCAACTTGGAAAATCGCTGCCGGTGCAGCTGTAATAGAGCTAGCGAAGATTACAGGAATAACTCCAGCTGGATTGACTTTCAGCGGAAGATAGGAGCTAGAAGGTGCACCCTTAGCTACTTTCGTATACTGAATTGGAATTTTATATTCAGCCTGCTGTACAAAGGTTGTAAAGTAAATGATAAGCAGGACTGCCACAATCAGAATCCCTACAAAAATGAAGGATGAAGTCAAACGATCACTAGGGATATTGACAAAGTAATCTTCATAGATACCTTTAATCATATCAGGGATAGCTGAGACGATACCGGCAAAGATAATCATGGAAACACCGTTACCGTAACCCTTATCCGTAATCTGCTCTCCCAGCCAAGTCACAATCATAGAACCAGTTGCTAGAAAAATGTAAATCAAAACATAGGTCTGCACATTCGGGTTTGTTATAAGATTTACTCTTGAGAGAGCACCAAAACCAGCGGTAATCCCAATTGCCTGCACAAAGGCCAAAACCAGGGCGATATAACGAGTCGCTTGATTCAGCTTTCTGCGTCCTACCTCACCTTGCTTTCCCCACTCTACAAACTTTGGAAGCAAGTCCATTTGCAGCAACTGAACAACGATAGATGCTGTGATGTATGGACTGACTCCCAGAGCAAAGACTGAGAAGTTGCGCATGGCGTTACCAGAAACCAAGCTCAGCATATTCAAGAATGGCAAATCATTCAAGTTGCTCAAAGCTTTGGCATTAATCCCTGGAACCGTTATGGTTGTACCGATACGGAAAACTAAGATGATAAAAATCGTGAATAGAATCTTAGACCGTACCTGTTTGATTTTAAATGCGTCTTTTAATAGTTTGAAAAACATAGGTCACCTCGCTTAGATGACTTCCACTGAACCACCTTTAGCAGTGATAGCTTCTTCAGCTGATTTAGAGAATTTAGCTGCCTTAACAGTCAATTTCTTTGTCAATTCTCCGTTACCAAGAATCTTGATTCCTGATTTTTCAGCTTTTACAATACCTGCTTCGATGAGAACAACTGGTGTTACTTCAGCGCCATCTTCAAAGGCGTTCAGTTGGTCAAGGTTAACAATCGCATATTCTTTGCGGTTGATGTTCAGGAAACCACGTTTTGGAAGACGACGGAACAACGGAGTTTGTCCACCTTCAAAACCAAGGCGAACGCCGCCACCGCTACGAGCTTTTTGACCTTTTTGACCACGGCCAGATGTTTTACCATTACCAGATGATGTACCACGACCAACACGATTGCGGACTTTACGAGAACCTGCAGCAGGTTGTAATTCATGAAGTTTCATTATATTATTTCTCCTCTTTTGTAAAATGCTAGCGCTCATATAGGAGAAAAGGTGTCTCCTATATAAACTCGCCTATACATATATTTAGTTTTAGGGGCTGAGAAAATCCCATCCCCTAACGTATTTTAATTTAAAGTTGTTAAACCAGCAAAGCTTATTTAACGTCTTCAACAGTTACCAAGTGTGATACTGCAGTAATCATACCACGTACTGCTGGGTTATCTTCTTTGATAACTGAACTGTTCAATTTGCCAAGTCCAAGTGCTACAACAGTTTTACGTTGTGACGGGATGCGTCCGATTGGAGACTTAGTCAAAGTAATTTTAATTTGAGCCATGTTATCCCCTTTCTTATGCCAAGTCAGAAACTGAAATACCACGAAGGGCAGCAACTTCTTCAGCGCGTTTTAATTGTTTCAAACCTTCAACAGTTGCGCGAACGATGTTGATTGGAGTGTTAGAGCCAAGAGATTTAGATGTAACATCTGCTACACCTGCCAACTCGATGACGGCACGAACCGCACCACCAGCAGCAACTCCAGAACCCTCAACAGCTGGCTTAAGCAATACTTTAGCTCCGCCAAATTCTGAAAGAACTTCGTGAGGAATTGTTGTGCCAACCATTGGTACTTCAATCAAATTCTTCTTCGCATCTTCAACTGCTTTGCGGATTGCTTCTGGTACTTCTTGAGCTTTACCAGTACCGAAGCCAACACGACCATTGCGATCACCAACAACTACAAGAGCTGCAAAGCGAAGACGACGTCCACCTTTAACAACTTTTGTAACACGGTTGATGGCAACTAAACGTTCTTCAAGTTCAACTGCGTTGTCTTTAAATGCCATTTTCTAGTGTCCTCCTCTTAGAATTTCAATCCGTTTTCACGAGCTGCATCAGCCAAAGCTTTTACACGTCCGTGATAGAGATATCCACCGCGGTCGAAGACGACTTCAGAAATACCTTTAGCAACTGCACGTTCAGCAACGAGCTTACCAACAACAACGGCTTGTTCTGTTTTAGTTCCTTTTGAAACTTCTTTGTCAAGAGTTGAAGCGCTTGCGAGCGTTACACCCGCTACGTCATCAATCACTTGAGCGTAGATGCCTGTATTAGAACGGAATACGTTCAAACGTGGGCGATCAGCAGTTCCAGAGAGTTTTCCGCGAACGCGACGGTGGCGTTTTTGGCGGATTTTATTTTTATCTGGTTTCGTAATCACAATTTTCACCTCTTAATTTTAATCTTGTGCTTATGCACAACCTTGGGAAACAGCTTGTTTGGCTGCAAAAATCAGCCAGACAAGATTATTTACCAGTTTTACCTTCTTTACGGCGAACGAATTCACCAACGTAGCGGATACCTTTACCTTTGTATGGCTCTGGAGCACGCAGACTACGTACGTAAGCTGCAGTTTGTCCGACTACTTCTTTTGAAATTCCGCTGACAACGATAGTTGTTGGATTTGGAAGTTCAAAAGTGATGCCTTCTGGCGCTTCTACTTCGTCTGGATGAGATTTACCAACTGAAAGTACAAGCTTTTTGCCTTGAAGTTGAGCACGGTAACCAACCCCACGCATTTCAAGTTCTTTCTTGAATCCTTCTGATACACCAACAACCATGTTGTTCAAAAGGGCACGAGTTGTTCCGTGGATTGTTTTCATTTCTTTTGAATCGTTTGGACGGTGAAGAGTTACTTCAGTTCCTTCCACACGGATTTCAATATCTTTTGAGAACTCACGAGTCAGTTCTCCTTTAGGTCCTTTTACAGTTACAACGTTGTCTTTGTTGCTGATTTCAACACCAGCAGGCAACACGATAACTTTATTACCAATACGTGACATGTATATATTCTCCTGTTAGATTGTCAGGCCGCATGCGACCAGTTTTCACGGGGCTTAAATCGATTTCTCGATTTAAAGGAACATTTAGATTTCAATTTCAAAGTGAATTTAGGCATCGTCTCGCAAGCATAACTTTGGGTTAGTCAAGAGACGATAACGAAGAGTCGCAAAGAAATTGAGAGCTAAATATTACCAAACGTAAGCGATAACCTCACCACCAACATTCTTTTGGCGTGCTTCTTTATCAGTCAGCAAGCCTTCAGATGTTGAAAGGATAGCAATTCCAAGTCCGTTCAGAACTTTTGGAAGATCTTCGCGTTTCTTGTAAACACGCAGACCTGGTTTTGAAACGCGTTTCAAACCAGTGATAACTTTTTCACCATTTTGTCCGTATTTAAGGAATACACGGATGATGCCTTGTTTGTCATCTTCGATGATTTCAACGTTTTTTACAAAACCTTCACGCTTCAGGATTTCAGCAATCCCTTTTTTGATGTTTGATGCAGGCACTTCAAGCACTTCGTGGTTTGCTTGGTTAGCATTACGGATACGTGTCAGAAAGTCTGCAATTGGGTCAGTCATAACCATTTTATATTTCTCCTCTTACTAGTAGTTTGCAAGCTGCACTTGCTAGTTAATGATTGAGCTATGCTCAGAATATGTTTCTAGGTTTCAATTCCTAAGTGAGTCTAGGCATCAGCTTGTAGACATAACTAAAGTTAGGCAAAAGCCGATAACGAAGAATCCTGACGGAATTGGAAGCTAGAATTACCAAGATGCTTTGGTAACGCCAGGGATTTGTCCTTTGTATGCTAATTCACGGAAGCAAACACGGCAAAGTTTAAACTTGCGGTAAACGGAATGTGGACGGCCACATTTTTCACAACGAGTATAAGCTTGCGTAGAGAACTTAGCTGGGCGTTTGTTCTTAGCAATCATTGATTTTTTAGCCATTTGTTTTACCTCCTATATTATTTTGCAAAAGGCATTCCAAGGCCTGTAAGCAATTCGCGTGACTCTTCGTCAGTGTTAGCAGTTGTTACGATAACGATGTCCAGACCGCGAGTCTTATCAACGTCATCAAAGTTGATTTCTGGGAAGATCAATTGTTCTTTCACACCAAGTGTGTAGTTTCCGCGTCCATCAAAAGATTTTGTTGGAACACCATGGAAGTCACGAACACGTGGAAGAGAAACTGAAACCAATTTATCCAAGAATTCATACATACGTTCACCACGAAGGGTTACTTTAGCACCGATCGCTACACCTTCACGAAGACGGAAGCCGGCGATTGATTTTTTAGCTTTAGTGATAAGTGGTTTTTGACCTGAGATAAGAGCCAATTCTTCAGCAGCTTTTTCAAGGTTTTTAGCGTTTGATACAGCGTCACCGACACCCATGTTCAAAACGATTTTATCCACTTTTGGCACAGCCATAACAGATGAGTAGTTGAACTTTTCAGTCAAAGCTGGAACTACTTCTTTAAGATATTTTTCTTTTAAACGATTTGCCATTATACTTCTCCTTTCCTTCGTGATTAGTCAAGCACTTCGCCTGATTTTTTATTGTAACGAACTTTTTTGCCGTCTACAAACTTGTAGCCAACACGTCCTGCAACACCATTTTTGTCAAGAACTTGAACGTTTGACACATGGATTGGTGCTTCTTTTTCCACGATAGCACCTTGAGGGTTTTCGTTATTTGGTTTTTGGTGTTTCTTAACGATGTTTACACCTTCAACAACAACTTTGTTTACTTTTGGAAGAGCTGTAACAACAAGCGCTTCAACACCCTTGTCTTTACCAGCAATTACGCGAACTTTGTCGCCTTTTTTTACAAACATTTATTTCTCCTCTTAATTCTTACGCCCATAGGGGCACCCTGACTTTTGCCAGGGGACTGTGTTTGTTAATTTTGATTAAAGTACTTCTGGAGCCAATGATACGATCTTCATGAAGCCGCCGTCACGCAATTCACGAGCAACTGGGCCGAAGATACGAGTTCCGCGAGGAGTTTTGTCTTCACGGATGATGACTGCAGCGTTTTCGTCAAATTTGATGTATGAACCATCTTTACGACGAGCACCTGATTTAGTACGAACGATAACAGCTTTTACAACGTCACCTTTCTTAACCGCACCACCAGGAGTAGCTTGTTTTACAGACGCAACGATTACATCACCGATGTTAGCGAACTTACGTCCTGAACCACCAAGAACTTTGATTGTCAAGATTTCGCGAGCGCCGCTGTTGTCGGCAACTTTCAAACGAGTTTCTGTTTGAATCATTTAAGTTTTCTCCTTTCTGGTTTGATTAGATGATAACCGCTTCTTCAACGACTTCTACAAGACGGAAGCGTTTTGTAGCTGAAAGCGGACGAGTTTCCATGATACGAACGATATCACCTTCTTTGGCAACATTGTTTTCGTCATGTGCTTTGTACTTCTTAGAGTAGTTAATACGTTTACCATAGACTGGGTGGTTACGTTTAGTTTCAACTACAACTGTGATTGTTTTGTCCATTTTGTCAGAAACAACGCGTCCGACAAGAACTTTACGATTATTGCGTTCCATTGAAATTCTCCTTCCCTAGTCTATTATTTAACTTCTGATTGAACAGTTTTGATACGAGCGATTTGTTTTTTCACTTCTTTCAGGCGAGCTGTCTGCTCCAATTGGCCAGCAGCTGCTTGGAAACGAAGATCAAACAATTCTTTCTTCAATTCATTTTCACGCTTCGCGAGTTCTTCTTGAGAAAGACCACGAAGTTCTTTAACAAATTCTTTTACTTCATTAAGTTTCATGCCTTCTCCTTATTCTGCTTCACGTTTTACGAATTTACATTTAACTGGAAGTTTGTGGCTTGCAAGGCGAAGCGCTTCGCGAGCGATTTCTTCTGAAACGCCAGCAACTTCAAACATTACTTTGCCACGCTTAACCGGTGCAACCCAACCTTCTGGAGCACCTTTACCAGATCCCATCCGTACACCGATAGCTTTTGCAGTGTATGATTTGTGTGGGAAGATTTTAATCCAAACTTTACCACCACGCTTCATGTAACGAGTCATAGCGATACGGGCAGCTTCGATTTGGCGGTTAGTGATCCAGTGGCTAGTAGTTGCTTGAAGACCGTATTCTCCAAATGCTACTTCTTTTCCGCCTTTAGCTTCACCGCGCATTTTTCCACGGAATTCGCGACGGTGTTTAACACGTTTAGGTACTAACATTGGTTATTTACCTCCTTTAGTGTTTTTACGAGCTGGAAGGACTTCTCCACGGTAGATCCAGACTTTAACACCCAGTTTACCGTAAGTAGTATCAGCTTCTTCCCAAGCGTAATCGATATCCGCACGAAGAGTGTGAAGCGGAACAGTTCCCTCAGAGTAACCTTCGCTGCGGGCAATATCTGCACCGTTCAAACGACCTGATACTTGAGTTTTGATTCCTTTAGCTCCTGCACGCATTGTACGTTGGATAGCTTGTTTTTGAGCACGACGGAAAGCAACACGCTGCTCAAGCTGGCGAGCAATTCCTTCACCAACCAGATGCGCATCCAAGTCAGGACGCTTGATTTCGATGATGTTGATGTGGACTTGTTTTCCAGTCAATTTGTTGAGTTTTGCACGGAGTGCATCAACGTTTGCTCCACCTTTACCGATAACCATACCTGGCTTAGCAGTGTGAAGAGAAACGTTTACTTTGTTTACTGCGCGTTCAATTTCAATAGTTGAAATCGCTGCGTCAGCCAATTCTTTTTGAACGAATTTACGGATTGCAAGATCTTCATGAAGGTAATCCGCGTATTCTTTTTCAGCATACCATTTGGCATCCCAATCACGGATGATGCCGACACGCATACCAATTGGATGTACTTTTTGACCCACGATGTTACCTCCTTATTTTTCTGCAACAACCACAGTGATGTGGCTTGTGCGTTTGTTGATTGGTGAAGCTGAACCTTTAGCGCGCGGACGGAAACGTTTCATAGTTGGTCCTTCGTTTGCGAAAGCTTCAGATACTACCAAGTTTGCTTTTTCCAAACCAAAGTTGTTTTCAGCATTAGCGATTGCAGAGTTCAAAACTTTTTCGATAATGCCAGCAGCTTTGTTTGGAGTGAATTTCAAGATTGCGATTGCGTCAGCGACGTTTTTACCACGAATATTGTCAAGAACCAGACGAGATTTACGAGGTGAAACACGCACTGTACGAGCCATTGCTTTAGCTGAAGTAATTTCTGCCATTTATGTTCTCCTTATTTTCTACGTGTTTTCTTGTCGTCTGCAGCGTGACCCTTGTAAGTACGAGTTGGCGCAAATTCACCAAGCTTGTGACCTACCATGTCTTCCTGGATGTAAACAGGTACGTGTTTACGTCCGTCATAAACTGCGATTGTGTAACCAATGAAACTTGGGAAGATCGTTGAACGACGTGACCAAGTTTTGATGACTTTTTTCTTTTCGTCGTTAGCTTGAGCTTCAACTTTCTTCATCAGATGCTCATCGACGAAAGGTCCTTTTTTAAGACTGCGTCCCATTTTATATTTTCTCCTTTAAATAAGTACCACAGCGGCCTGCGCTGACTAAGCAGCGCTACCGAGCTGGCGGATAGATTGTTTTAAATTATTTCTCGTTGCGACGACGAACGATAAGTTTGTCAGATTTCGCTTTTTTGTTACGAGTTTTAAGTCCAAGAGCAGGTTTGCCCCATGGAGTAGATGGCGCTTTACGACCAACTGGTGCTTTACCTTCACCACCACCGTGTGGGTGATCGTTAGGGTTCATTACAGAACCGCGAACTGTTGGGCGGATACCTTTCCAACGGCTACGTCCTGCTTTACCAAGGTTTACAAGTCCATGTTGTTCGTTTCCGACAACACCAACTGTAGCGCGGCAAGTACCAAGAATCATACGAACTTCGCCTGATTGAAGACGAACAAGAGTGTACTTACCTTCTTGACCCAATACTTGAGCAGAAGCTCCAGCAGCACGAACCAATTCTCCACCGCGGCCTGGCTTCAACTCAATGTTGTGAACCAAAGTACCAACTGGGATGTTAGCAAGCGGAAGAGCATTTCCGACTTTGATATCTGCTTCAGGACCTGAAACGATACGTTGACCAACTTCAAGACCTTTAGGAGCGATGATATAAGCCTTCACACCGTCAGTGTAGTGAACCAAAGCGATGTTTGCTGAACGATTTGGATCATACTCGATTGTTTTTACAACTGCCTCAACAGCGTCTTTGTTACGCTTGAAGTCAATCAAACGGTAGTGACGTTTGTGGCCGCCACCTTGGTGACGAACAGTGATGCGACCGTTGTTATTACGACCAGCCTTGCTCTTCAAAGAAACAAGCAAAGATTTTTCTGGAGTGCTGGTAGTGATTTCAGCGAAATCCAAAGAAGTCATATTACGGCGACCGTTTGTTGTTGGTTTATAAACACGAATTCCCACGATATTTCCTCCTTAGATTATTCTTCTTCTGCACCGAACAACTCGATTGCTTTAGAATCAGCTGTCAGTGTTACGATAGCTTTTTTAGTTTTGTTTGTAAAACCAGTGTAACGTCCAACGCGTTTTGCTTTTGGTTTTACATTGATAGTGTTAACGTTAGCAACCTTAACTCCCTCAAAAGCAGCTTCAACAGCTTGCTTGATTAAGAGCTTGTGAGCGCGAGTGTCCACTTCAAATACGTATTTGCCTGCTTCGTACTGAGCCATTGAACCTTCAGTGATAACAGGTTTTTTGATTACGTCGTACAAATTCATTATGCAAGAACCTCCTCAATTTTAGAGATAGCTGCCTGAGTAACCAGAAGTTTATCGCTGTTTACGATGTCCAGAACGCTTGCAGTTGTTGCAGTTGCAACTTTCACGTTTGGAAGGTTGCGAGCTGAAAGTGCAGCGAATTCATTTCCTTCTTCAAGGATAACAAGAACTTTCGTATCGATGCTCAGTGCAGCAAGCACTTTTGCAAACTCAGCAGTTTTTGGAGCTGTAAATGAAAGGCTGTCTACAGCTACGAATTTGTTTTCAGCAACTTTTTCAGAGTAAACTGATTTCAATGCTAATCTACGAACTTTACGTGGAAGTTTGTAAGCATATGAACGAGGAGTTGGACCGAATACGATACCACCACCACGCCATTGTGGAGAGCGGATAGAACCTTGACGAGCACGTCCAGTTCCTTTTTGACGCCATGGTTTGCGTCCGCCGCCTGATACTGCAGAACGGTTTTTAACAGCATGAGTTCCTTGACGAAGGCTAGCGCGTTGGCTGATGATAACATCAAAGACAACTGATTCATTTGGTTCAATACCAAAGATCGCATCGTTCAGAACTACTTCACCAGCTTCTTTACCAGTTTGGTCAAATAATTTTACGTTTGCCATTGTGACTGATTTCCCCTTTCTTTATTATTTACCAGCTTTAACTGCTGACTTGATAGTGATAAGAGATTTCTTAGCACCTGGTACGTTACCTTTAATCAGGATAACGTTCTTCTCTGGAACAACCTGTACGATTTCAAGGTTTTGAATCGTTACACGGTTGCCACCCATACGTCCAGCCAAGCGTTTGTTTTTGAACACGCGGTTTGGTGCAACTGGTCCCATTGAACCAGGACGACGGTGGTAACGTGAACCGTGAGCCATTGGACCACGAGATTGGCCGTGGCGTTTGATAACACCTTGGAAACCTTTACCTTTTGAAGTTCCTGTTACATCAACAACATCACCAGCTTCGAATGTATCGACAGTGATTTCTGCTCCTACTTCCAAGCCTTCAATGTTTTTGAATTCACGAATGAAGCGCTTAGGAGCTGTGTTAGCTTTCGCTACATGGCCTTTGGCAGGTTTGTTGCTCAATACGTCACGAAGATCATCAAAACCAACTTGAACTGCGTTGTAACCATCTGTTTCAACTGTTTTAACTTGAAGAACAACGTTTGGAGCTGCTTCAATAACAGTTACAGGGATTAATTCGCCAGCTTCAGTGAAGATTTGAGTCATTCCCACTTTTTTCCCTAAGATTCCTTTTGTCATGAGAAAATGTTTCCTTTTCTATAATTTTTTTCAAAAAGTTTTTAACGAGCGTTTTTCATGCTCTGGTTTAGATCAAACTTTAGATTAAAGTTTAATCTCTACGTTCACACCACTTGGAAGATCCAATTTCATCAAAGCGTCAACTGTTTTTTGAGTTGGGTTGATGATATCGATCAAGCGTTTGTGAGTACGCATTTCAAATTGTTCGCGAGAGTCTTTGTATTTGTGAGTCGCACGAATGATTGTGTAGAGGCTGCGCTCAGTTGGAAGTGGGATTGGACCCGCAACTTCAGCACCAGTACGAGTAGCAGTTTCTACGATTTTTGCAGCCGCTGTATCAAGTGTACGGTGTTCGTAAGCTTTCAAACGGATGCGGATTTTTTTGTTTGCCATCTTTTTCTCCTTTTCGTCTATTTAAGATAATAGGCTAGCTCCACAAGAAAACCGACAGACGATTGCGTGGCAATGCAACCGAGCGTGTCGCAACCTCTTGCATCAAAGCTACACACTGTATTTTTACAGCACCATAGTATCTTAACACAAAGAACCAGTCATTGCAAGGGATTTGAGTAATTTTTTAAAGATTTTTAGGATAATTTTTTATGAAAGTGTTTTCTAAACAATTTATAAGTCTTGTAAATCATTACAGAGAAGAAAATTTAGACTTTTAACCTATTTATTCGATTTTGTATTCAGAAAATACAAAATCTCACTGACGCACATCAGTGAGATAAAAAAATGAAAATTTACCCTTGGCTTCTTTGTCTTTATAGAAATGGGCTGTCCTTTTCGATACGAAAGCTATTGCCCGACTGGCAGATGACAAGGTCTGCAGCTGCTAGATAGGGTTGATAAAAGTGCCTATATTGCTCTCGTCGAGCCAGATGCGTCTGCTCTATCCACTCTGACCTGCGCTCTCGCACAGCCACATCTCTTGCCAAGCGGCGTTCTAACTCAGTCTGATCGTCCGTGTAAAAGCAAAGCGACAAATCAAACAAACTTTCAGGCAAAAAGGCAGCCGACATACCTTCTACTATCAGAATAGGCTTTCGGGCTGATAAACGCAAGCTAGGCGACCAAGCTGTGCAAATGGTCAGAATATCTAGACCAGACTGCAAGGCGCAAATATCTCGCTCCAGACTGCTTAGTTCATGAACCGCAGGGAGACAGGCTGTTACTTTTTGATGAGGAAAATCTTTGGAACTAAGCAAATCTCGATACTCCCCAGTAATTACATAAGGATCTGTTTCCAGCAGATTGACTCGTTCCTCACCCAAGGCTAGCTGGAGTTTTCGAGCAAAAGTTGACTTCCCCGAAGCACCGTGACCGTAAATACGCAGGGTATGGTTTTGGTCGCCTGACAGATACGCTGTCAATCTTTTCAGCAATTTCTCTTCATCAGACATGGCTTCTCCTTTCAAATGGAGGTTCTTAGAAATTTCGGCTGGATTTATTGTAGCCGTAGCGCTCAATAAAGTCTTCACGGAATTCCAGCAAGTTGTCATCCATGATGGCTTGGCGGACCTTCTTCATAAGGTTTACCAAGAAGTAGAGATTATGATAACTGGTCAGGCGGATGCCAAAGGTTTCATCCGCTTTAAGCAAGTGGCGGATATAGGCCCTCGTATAGTTGCTGCAAGTGTAGCAGTCACAGTCATGGTCCAGTGGCGTGAAATCTTCCTCAAACTGAGCGTTTTTAACAACCAGACGTCCTTCGCTGGTCATACAGGTACCGTTTCGGGCAATCCGAGTCGGCAGGACGCAGTCAAACATATCAACGCCACGGATAACCCCATCAATCAAGCTATCTGGCGCCCCAACTCCCATGAGATAGCGAGGCTTGTTTTCAGGCAGCATAGGCGTCGTGAAGTCTAGCACCGCATTCATCTCTTCGTGAGACTCTCCAACAGCCAGTCCTCCAATAGAGTAGCCTGGAAAATCCATGCTGACCAAGTCTTGAGCAGACTGACGACGCAAATCTTCAAACCCAGCACCCTGAACAATACCAAAGAGACTTTGGTCGTGTGGACGGCTGTGGGCCTTGAGGCCACGCTCTGCCCAACGACTAGTCCGCTCAATGGACTTCTTGACATAGTCATAGGGTTGGTAGAACTGCGGGCACTCATCAAAAGACATCATAATGTCACTGCCCAGATTGTTCTGGATGGAGATGGCCTTTTCTGGTGACAGGAACATTTTGGAACCATTGAGGTGGTTCTTGAAAGTTACTCCTTCTTCTGTGATATTGCGGCTGTCAGCTAGAGAATAGACCTGAAAACCACCGCTATCCGTCAGAATAGGCTGGTCCCAGTTCATGAACTTGTGCAAGCCACCTGCACGAGCAATCAGCTCATCGCCCGGCCGCAGCCAAAGGTGATAAGTATTGGACAAGATGATACCTGAACCCATTTGCTTGAGCTCTTCTGGTGACTGGGTCTTGACCGTTGCCTGGGTCCCAACCGGCATAAACATAGGTGTCGGAAAAGTCCCGTGAGGCGTGATAATCTCCCCCAAACGAGCACCTGTGTGCTTTTCTTTTTTGATCAAACGATACTGAATCGGTGATGTTGACATGTTTCCTCCTGCTGGGAAAAACAGTCCCAGCGATTTTTCTTCTATATAATGAGCAGCAAGGGCTCACAAGATACCGTATGATTTTACCAAAAAAACCTCTATCTGTCACGGGGTATGATATAATGTAACAGACAAATCCAAATGGAGGAATTATGAATCTAAGTAACATCAGAGCTCAGGCTCGTACCGTCCGCAGTCAAACGAGGGGGATTTTTCTTTTGTTTGCGGCCCCAACCCTTGTCAGCATCCTCAGCATCTTACTTTCCCTCAATGACAATCTAAGAGATTCCATTCCCAGCCTAACTTTTAGCCAGTTCATCTATCTCCTCATAAGTAAAAATCTTTTCCCGACGACCATCCAGTTTATCTTGACCTTGCTACTGCTTTCTGCCAGCTATACCATGATGAGGGTCCTTCGTAAGACAAAGGATGATGTTGGCTTTTCAGATATTGGCCAGCTTTTTACCAGCAAGACTTTCACACCTGTCTTTAAGACGGTTTTGCTCAAGCAGCTGCTGATTTTTCTTTGGAATATTCCTATGTTCTGCGGGAGTCTTCTAGCAATCTTTAATGCTTATAAAATCCTCTCTATTTCGGAAAAAATCCCAGCCCATACAGTAGTGACGGCTCAAAGTGCTGCAGGCCAGCAGATTCTTCAATACACCCCCGGTATGTTACTGGGAACCCTCTTGATATTCACTGGCTTAGGTATTGCCATCCCTCAGTACTATGCTTATGCTCAAGCAGAGTTCATCCTCTATGACCAGCTTGAGGCTGGGAGTTACCAGGGAGCTTTCTATGCTATCCGTCAAAGCCGGAAGCTAATGAAAGGCTATAAAGGAAAGCTTTTTATGCTTAATCTGAGCTTCATCGGCTGGAATTTATTGGCCAGATTAACTTACGGCTTGCTGAATTTTATAGTTCTCCCTTATACGGCGACAGCTTACATTCTCTTTTATGAAGAATTGAAAAAAGAAAACGCAATCTCACATGAAAACAACCCACAGGCACAGAACTCCTTGTCCTAAGCTTGTGAGTTGTTTTTTTATTTACTATTATATTCTGTCTTGTCCAGGGCAGAGCAGATTTTGTCAAAGGCTGCCTCTAGTGAATCCTCATCTGTGAAGAAGGATTCCTCTTCCCAGCCCAAGAAGTCTCGGTCTTTCCACCAGCACTTCATGTCGGCTGGGGTAAATTCTTCTTGCTTCGCTCTAGTCTGATGGCGGCGGACTGTTTCTTCAAAGGATAGGTCATAGTAGTAAGCCAAGACCTGCGGAGCGAAAAGTTTTTTCAACCGCTCTAGCATCTGTCCGTAAATGTCTGTCTCATAAAATCCTTCTACCAGAACCGGAATTTCCACGAATGATGACTAACTTGGCCATCTTATTCGCCCAGAATCAATCGTGTATGCTCGCGCTTAATGCAGCGATCCATGACAATATCATCCCGACCGGCTGTCCGCAAAATCTGCTCAGCCTCCTCGCTCTCCAAGCCCAACTGAGCCCAGAAAATCTTGGCATCCGACTGCAGAAAATCCAGTGCCACATCTGGCAAAAACTCACTGCGACGGTATACATCGACAATATCCACCGGGAAAGGAATGTCTTTAAGACTGGCATAAACAGTCTCACCAAAAATCTGACTGCCCGCTGCCCGCGGATTGACAGGGATAATGCGATAGCCTCGCTCCTGCATCTCCTTGGACACACGGTTGCTGGTCGTTTCTTCGCGGTCAGACAGTCCGACAACAGCAATCACCTTGCTGTTGTTCAAATAATGCTTGACGATTGCATCACTGGGATTTTGAAAATGATAAGTCATAGGCTTCCTCCTCATTCATAATAAAGTTGGATAGTTTTGTAGTATTCATGTTTTAACAGAATCTAGTCTAAGTACCGTGTGAAAAAGACAAGCTTCCTCGCAGTCATCGAACGCTGTGTCAGCTTTCTATTTTCACTTTGTGTTTTACGCCCTTGATATCTTAAACTGAACACGAGCTAAAACCTTGGAAAATAGATAATCCATTCTAGGAGCATCGCTCCGTCGTCCGGATTTCTAATTTTCAGTCAGTTTTGACGCTCTTTGTATCTTATCTTACTTCGCCTCGTACCAAGTTTGGCCGGCATTTTCATCAGCTACTAGTGGAACGGCTAGCTCAATCGCGGCTTCCATGGTTTCTTTGACTAGCTGGCGGACAGCTGTTAGTTCGTCATTTGGCACTTCTAGCACAATTTCATCGTGTACCTGCAAGAGCATGCGCGACTTGAAATTATTTTCTGTCAGAGCTCGGTCCAGATTAATCATAGCGACTTTGAGAATATCTGCAGCGGAGCCTTGGATGGGGCTGTTAATAGCTGTGCGCTCCGCAAAATTACGGATGTTAAAGTTGCGGGAATTGATGTCCGGCAAGGAGCGGCGGCGATGATAAATGGTCTCTACATAGCCTTTATCACGCGCTTCGCGAACGATGGTTTCCATATAATTCTTGATACCAGGGAAACGCTCAAAATAGGTCTCAATGTAGTCCTTGGCAGCCTTGCGGGAAATTCCCAAATTATTGGCCAGTCCGAAGTCGGAAATGCCATAGACTACTCCGAAGTTGACAGCCTTGGCATTGCGGCGGTCATTAGGCGTCACATCCTCTGCCTTTTCAATACCAAAGACCCGCATGGCGGTAGCCGTATGAATATCTTCTCCATGCTGAAAGGCAGCAATCAGATGCTCGTCCTGCGAAATATGAGCCAGCACCCGCAGCTCAATCTGGGAATAATCCGAGCTGAGAAGCACACTGTCTGCCCACTCCGGTACAAAGGCCTTGCGAATGAGGCGCCCCTGCTCCAAACGAACGGGGATATTCTGCAGGTTCGGGTCAACCGAGGACAGGCGGCCAGTCTGAGTCAAATCCTGAACATAGCGAGTGTGAATCTTGCCGTCAGCCGCAATCGCCTCCTGCAGTCCGATGATATAAGTGGACTGGAGCTTGCTGATTTGACGGTATTCCAGAATCTTAGACACAATCGGTGCAATGGGAGCTAGGCGCTCCAGCACACCAACCGCTGTCGAGTAACCTGTCTTGGTCTTTTTGGTGTACTCCAGTGGCAGTCCCATATCCTCAAAAAGAATGGTTCCCAGCTGTTTCGGTGAGTTGATATTAAACTCCTGACCAGCCAGATCATAAATCTCCTGCGTTAGACTTTCCAGCGTCTTTTCATTTTCTGCCTGCATGCCCTGCAGGGTTTCCCGCTCAACCTTGATCCCCGCAATCTCCATCTTGGCTAAGACAAAGGCCAGCGGCTGCTCCATTTCAAGCAACAAATCCAGCTGATTGTGGGCGCGGAGCTGCTCTTGCATCGGTTCTTCTGTTTCCAGCAACACTTGGATCTTACGAGCCAGATGCTCAAAGAGCTGCTCTTGCTCCGGCAGAGCGCGCTTGGCTCCCTTGCCGTAAACCTCATCATCTGTCGGCAGGATTGTTTGGCCGTAGAGGCGAGCAATAGTCGCCAGCTCATTATCCTCGACCGTCGAAAGCAAATACTTAGCTAGGCGCGCATCAAAGGATGCTGCTGGCAGTTCAATGCCGTAATGACTGAGCAGTACCTTGGTCCGCTTGAGGTCGTAGGTTTTCAGAGCTGTTTTTGTCAAAAACTCCTGAAAGAGAGGTTGCTGTAGTAAATCGCTGGAGCCGACATAAATCTGACGACTATCTCCCCAGGCAAGGCCGACAATCTCTTCCTTGTGGTAGTTGTCACCCAAGATTTCAAAATAGAAAAACTGCTCTGGTGCCAACATATCTGCTGTCACTTCAGTCACTTTGGTAAATTCAATTGGTTTGACTTCTACCGGCTCTTGACTAGTCCCTAGCTGAGCCTTTAGCTGCTTGAAGCCCATCTCGTCATAGAACTTGCTCAGGGTCTCTATCTGAGGACCCTTATAAACCAAATCATCCAGCCCGATTTCAATTGGAGCCTGAGTATTGATGGTGGCTAGGGTTTTAGATAAGAAAGCCTTGTCCTTGTCATTGATCAGATTTTCCTTCATCTTGGAAGCCTTGAGCTGGTCAATGTTTTCATAGAGATTTTCCAAAGAGCCGTACTCCAAGAGGAGCTTGAGACCAGTCTTCTCACCAATCTTGGTCACGCCGGGGATATTATCCGACTGATCGCCCATCAGCGCCTTGAGGTCAATAAACTGCTCTGGCGTGATGCCCATCTTTTCCATGAGGTAGGCTGGGGTAAATTCCTCAAACTCAGCCACGCCTTTCTTGGAAATCTCCACCACGGTATTATCATCCGTCAGCTGAATCAAGTCTTTATCGCCGCTGACAATGGTCACATCGTAAGGCACAGCTGTCTTTTCAGCCATCTTGTCCAAGGTCCCGATAATGTCATCCGCCTCATACTGAGCCAAGTCATAGAAGTGAATGCCTAGGTGCTTCAGCATTTCACGGATAAAAGGCAGCTGCTCACGAAATTCATCTGGTGTCTTGGCCCGACCAGCCTTATAGTCGGCGTACATCTCGGTCCGGAAGGTCGTCTTGCCAGCATCAAAAGCTACTAGGACATGGGTCGGCTGCACGCGCTCCAAGAGATGATTGAGCATGAGGTGGAAGCCATAAATGGCATTGGTATGCAGGCCCGATGGACTCTTGAAACGGTCAATTTGATTATAAAGCGCAAAAAAAGCGCGAAAAGCAACGGACGAACCGTCAATTAATAATAACTTATTCTTTTTTTCCATAGGTTTATTATAACACGAAAGGCGGACAAAGACAGGAACAGCGGTGTAGAAAATAGGTAGAAAATGAATTGAGATTTAAATTTTGCTATAATCATTTTATGAACAACACCTACTATTTTATCCGTCATGCGCATTCTAACTATACACCTGATGAAATCAACCGACCATTATCAGACAAAGGGCGAGAATCCTTGGCACAGCTTGAATTTTTAGCAGACAAACCCATTACCGCTATTTATTCTAGCCCCTATCGAAGGGCTATCCAAACAGTTGATCCTTTGGCTCAGAGTCTGAAACTCGCTATTCAAACCGACAAACGGCTAATAGAGCGAAAGCTAAGTAGTCAAGCGATTGCCGACCAAGACTTTGAAGAAGCCCTCATGCAACTTTGGTCACAGCCGACTTTTTCATTTGTTGGTGGCGAGTCTAATCAACAAGCTCAACAGCGAACCTTAGCCTTTCTTCATGAACTGGAAAGTAAGCATCAAAACGAAAAGATTATCATTAGCTCTCATGGTAACCTTATCTGCATTTTACTAAGCGCATTCGACTCCAGCATTGATTATAACTTCTGGCATAATCTTCCCATGCCAGATGTGCTAGTTTTAGATAAAAACGAAAAAATCACTCGGCTCCTATAAAAGATGGTATCGCCTAGCAAGATTCGACTAAATCTTATCGCTCTTATATGTTATAATATAAAAACTGGAGGTAAAAGATGTTTCCAATCCGTATTACAACTCTTATGACTGAAGAAGTTTATAAAAGATTTTCATGGGCTATTCTCGTGCGACGAAAAGGATTTGTATTATACATAATCATACTGATAATCGGGCTGTTCACCTACGTAATGCTCGGCCCATTAGAGGAAAAGATAATATCTATCATATTGGCTCCCCCTATTTGCGCCTCTATGTACTATTTTGGCATGAATTATCAGATAAAGAGAGCCTATCAAAAAAATCCTTTATTTCAGAACATGGAGGTCACTCTGATATTTGACAGAGAGTCTTTTGTAGCTCAGAATAAACGTGGAGAATTTCACTATACCTATGATGATATTGTCAAAGTCATTATGACAAAGCAAGATTTTTATATCTTGATAGGAGAGAACACTGGTTTCGCAATTGAAAAAGAAAACTGTTCTCCCGAGGCTCTTGAGTTCTTGCTGGAACTTCACATTGAGCATATGTAAAAGAAAAAGCAGGCTAGACTGACAGTAGATCAGTTCTGGTCTGCTTTTTATCTTGTAAATAATTGCTTGATATCCATCAACTTCTCTATCTTCTGATTAATTTCTGGCCGGTAGTTACAGAAGTTAATGCTCTGGATGCCACTGTTGACAGCAACATCCACATCCAGCGTCCGGTCGCCGATATAGTAGGTTTCCTGCTTGTCCAGGCCATATTTCTCGAGCAGATAGTCGACACCTTCTGGGTGGGGCTTGCGCTCAAAGTCGTTGGCTGTTGTGATGATTTCTGTAAAATAGTCATGAATGCCCAAGTCTTGCAAGATTTGATGGGCATTGAGTCCTTTGTGGGTATAGACGAACTGGGCAATGCCCTGCTCCTCAGCCCAGGACAGAATCTCCGCCGCTCCTTCCATCAGATGGACCTGAGCATTTTTCTCCTTTAGGCTTGCTCCACGGAAGGTATTCATCTCGGCAGCATCCAGACCTTTCTCAGACGCTACTTTTTCCAAGAGCTTCTGCACAGAGTGCTTTAGGATGTAGCTGTGAATACTAGCCCTGTCAAAGTCCAGACCATAGTGAGCATAGGTTTCCTCAATCCCCGCCAAAATAGCATCGTAGGAGTCCAGCAAGGTACCGTCCAAATCCCAAATAAACGCTTTTGTCATGTGATTTTCCTCATTTTTCTGTCAAATAAAACCTTTAAAAATAGCCAGCGGAAGCCATTGTCCAAGAGCATCCCAGTCCAGACTCCTGGCAGACCCAAGCCAAAGGTCACACCCAGCAAGTAACCGGCAACGATGCGAATCAGCCACATGCCAACAGTCGTGGCATAAAAGGGCAGTCTGGCATTCCCCAGCCCCTGCCAGATAGCTGTGTAAATCACGGTTCCCACTGCCATGGGAGTTCCCAGCAGAGAGAAAAGCATGACCGAAAGACTGGCTGTGATAGCTCCGCTATTGTCCGTATAGAGCAAGGTCAGTGGCCGACCAAAAGCAAAAATTCCTAGAGCCACGGGCAGCATGCAAGCAAAAGACAGCCAGAAGGTTCGCTGACGAATCAGACCGACCTCTTGCATATCTCCCTCACCTACCGCATGGCCTACCAGCATGACTGTTGCTGTCGCAACCCCGAAGATTGGCATATAATTAAACTGAGTCAGGACTTCACCGATGGCATTCCCCGCTACTACGTCCGTCCCAAAGGCGACCACAATGGCGATAATCACTACATCACCTGCCCGCATCATGAGCCGCTCTCCAGCAGCCGGCAGAGACAGGCGCAAGAGCTCTCCGTCTAAGCCCCAGCGCCAGCGGATTGTGGACAAATCCAGCTCCCGCCAGAGAATCAGCACACCCACCAAACGAGCCAGCACCGTTCCCAGCGCTACACCGACAATACCAAGCCGAAAGACGTAAATCCCCAGACCGGAAAAGAGGGCATTGAGGACGTTAGTCAGAATACTGACATACATGGGGAATCTAGGGTTGCGTGTGACCCGCACTAAAGCTCCAAAAGAAGTCATCAAGCCTAGCAGAACGATAGTCCCACCAACCAGAGCCAGATAAAGACCGCCTGCTTCAGACACCGCCTTTTCTGTCCCCAGAAGATCCAGCATCTGCCTGCCAAAGAGCAGGGAAACGAGGCCCAACAGAAGACTCAGAAGCAAGGTCAGCTTGATAGCCTCGGCTGTATGATAGGCCAAACGCTCCTTGTCTCCTTGAGCTAGAGTCTTGGAGATGAGACTGGAAATAGCAGCCCCCAGCGCGATAAAAATTGCCTGATAAATCGTAATGATGTTGCCGGCCACCGAGACACCAGAAATCGCAATCAGCCCAAGACTGGCCACCAGATAGCTATCGACCATTCCCATGAGCATCTGCAAAAAATTCTCCGCCATAGCCGGCAAGGCGATATTCATGATTTTTTTATAAGTCGTCATTGTCTGAAGATCTCCTGCATTTGTATATCCTTTCTTACTTGAGATTTCCACCCCCCACCATAGAGAATAGAAAGCGGTGGGACTATTGTCCTACCGCATATTAATCTCCTATCTCAAAACTTTTGTAAGCACAAACTCCCAACTATACCGCTTCGCATTCCCAAACACAATGAATCTCTTCACTCCTCTACAAAGAGTCCTAAGATATGGACATTGTCTGCAACGGAAACGAAGGCAGCTGGATCTGTATGCTTCATGATTTGCTTAAATTCATTAAACTCAGCTCGGGTGATAACCGTCACCAGAACAGCTTTTTTCTCATGATTGTAGGTTCCCTCGGCTCCATGAATCACTGTCGCCCCGCGATGCAGCTTGTTGTGAATCTTATCAATCACTCTGTCTGGATGACTGGTGATAATCATGGCTTGCATACGCTTCTGCTTGGTAAAGACAGCATCCGTCACCCGGCTTGATACAAAAATAGTAATCATGGAGTAAAGCGCATACTCCCAGCCAAAGGTCAAACCCGCAATCAGCATGATAATCCCATTGACAATCAAGGAAATATTCCCGACATTCCGACCTGTTTTTTTCCGAATGGTCAGGCTGACAATGTCTGTCCCGCCACTGGAAATACTGGACTTAAGGGCAAAGCCAATCCCCGCTCCCATGACCACACCGCCGAAAAGGGCGTTGATAATAGGATTATCAGTCAAGGTTACTTCCGGCACAAACTGGATAAAGAGCGAGCTCATCGTAACCGTGATAAAGGTGAAAATGGTAAACTTATGCCCAATCTGGTACCAGGCCAGGATCATCAGCGGAATATTGATGGCGTAAAAGGTCACAGAAACCGGAATGGTAAAACCTAAGAAACGAGTACTGAGGGCAGTAATGACCTGCGCCAGACCAGTCGCCCCGCTGGAATAAACATGCCCCGGCTGAAAGAAGAAATTGACTGCGACAGCTGATAAAAAGCCATAGACAAGCGAGGCAGAAATCTTCTCATCGTACTTCTCACGCGAGATACTCTTTAAAGACCGCAAAATCTTAAAATTATAAGCAAACCTACGGACATAATAGCGAAAGAGTTTATAAAAATTAGTCTTCTTCATGTGCTTCCACTTGTAAACTTAATTCCTCTAGTTGAGCGACCGACACTGGACTTGGTGCCTGTGTCATTGGATCAGAAGCTTTGTTGTTTTTTGGAAAGGCGATGACTTCGCGGATATTTTCTTCACCAGCCAGCAGCATCACAAAGCGGTCCAAGCCTAGAGCTAGGCCGCCATGCGGTGGAAAACCATAGTCCATAGCCTCAAGAAGGAAGCCAAACTGCTCGGCAGCTTCTTGAGCTGAGAAACCAAGCGCCTTGAACATCCGCTCCTGCAAGTCTTTCTGGTTAATCCGAAGACTGCCACCACCCAGCTCGTAACCATTAAGGACGATATCATAAGCCACAGCCCGTACCTTGCTCAGGTCGCCTTCCAGCTCTTGCTCGGAATCTTTCTGAGGCAGGGTGAAAGGATGGTGGGCACTCATGTAGCGGCCCTCTTCTTCTGACCATTCAAACATGGGCCAATCCACCACCCAAAGGTAGTTAAATGTATCAGGATCAATCAAGTCCAGCTCTTTGGCCAAACGCACCCGAAGAGCTCCCAAAGCTGCATTTGCCACTTCCAAAGTATCAGCCACAAAGAGCACCAGGTCATTATTTTCAAGCTGTAAAGCTTCTGTCAACGGATTTGTCAAGTCTGTTAAGAACTTAGCAACTGGACCAGCCAGCTCACCATCAGCCACTTTCACCCAAGCAAGCCCCTTAGCACCATGCTGTTTTGCTTGCTCTGTCAGTTTGTCAATATCCTTGCGAGAGTATTTATCTGCAGCATTTTTTACCACAATTGCCTTGACAGCTGGAGCCTCTGAAAAGACTTTGAAGTCAACTCCCTTGACAAGCTCTGTCAAGTCCTGCAACAACATCTCAAATCGAGTATCAGGCTTATCAACACCATAAAGAGCCATAGCATCATCATACTTCATGCGGGGGAAAGGCAGCTCAACGTCAATGCCCTTAGTTTCCTTCATAACACGAGCAATCAAGCCTTCTGTAATATCCTGAATCTCCTGTTCAGACAAGAAAGAAGTTTCCAAGTCTACCTGAGTAAACTCTGGCTGACGATCACCACGCAAGTCCTCATCACGGAAGCATTTAACAATCTGATAATAACGGTCGAAACCAGCGTTCATCAAGAGCTGCTTGGTAATCTGTGGACTCTGGGGCAGAGCGTAAAAATGCCCCTGATGAACCCGACTAGGCACCAAGTAATCACGCGCTCCTTCTGGCGTTGATTTAGATAGGAAAGGTGTTTCCACATCAAGGAACTCCAGCTCATCTAGATAGTTGCGGATAGAGTGAGTCACCTTGGCGCGGAGCTTGAAGTTTTCCAGCATCTCTGGTCGGCGCAAGTCCAGATAACGGTAGCGCAAGCGCGTATCGTCATTCACCTCGATGCCGTCTTTGATTTCAAAAGGAGTCGTCTTGGCTGTATTTAAAACCGTCAGACTCTCCACATGCAGCTCCACGCTTCCTGTTGTCAGCTTGTCATTGGCCTGCTCCCGCGCAGCCACCTTGCCTGTCACCTCCAGCACAAACTCACTGCGCAGGCTTTCTGCGGTTGCCATGACCTCTGCAGCCACAGTCTCAGGATTGATGACCAGCTGCATAATGCCTTCGCGGTCGCGCAAATCAATGAAAATCAGACCACCCAAATCCCGACGGCGGGCTACCCAGCCCTTCAAAGTGACTTCCTGACCAACATGCTCCTTGCGAACACGCCCAGCATACATAGAACGTTTCATCTTTACTCTCCAAATTTTTAATTCTGTTACTATTTTACCACAAAGAGCCTAAGAAAGCCCTTCTGTCCGTTCTTTTTCTGAAAAATATTAAAGCTCTGCATGACTAATGCTGACAGTTGTGACAGTAGGCCTGAGGCGAAGACCTCAGACCTACTGTCTACTCTATAGATTATTCCTTTTTCTTGCTATCTTCATAGAGACTAGGCGCAAACGCTTTTGTTACCATGGCTGTCAAGAAGCGAAACCCTCCCGCTGCCAGACCAAAAATCGGCGCCAAAGCACGGAAGAAAAAATCTCCCCGCATAAAATAACAAAGCAGACCAGTAATCACAAAGATAGCAAACCCCTGCACCACAACCACCAATAATATTTTCTTCATCATTCCCTCGACTTTCTATAGACTATTATAGCATAAGAAAGGAGGAATGGAGAATGAACCGCACCCCAAAAGTTAGACACAAAGAATTTAACTTTTTGGTGTGTTTATAAATGAAATTAACTTATGAGTACAACGTTCAGATCTATGAACTTAGAAAATAAGGACAAAACTTCAAACAGCTTTCAAATAGATTTGGAGTAGCTATTTCTAATCTTCAATACATGATTAGATTGATTAATCGTTATGGATTAGTGATTGTTAAAAAAGAGAGAACCAATTTAGTCCTCTCCAGAGTATGACTTTTTCGTTAACCCACTACAGTTGACAAAGAGTCAGAAATCATAAAACTATTTAACTGCAAAGTAGTCATCGCTTGGATTAACTTTCCCATCATTAATACGAGATGAATTATCTCTTATCTCTATACTGATATTATAATCTGTATTTTTAAACTTTTCTGCCAAACCATTCAAAAGAGTATTATATTTGCTGACTGTTTCACCTAAAATGGTACCTGTATAACGAATAAGAGCCGTACAATCATTTAATTTTGTACCAGTATCATCAATAATAGCTTCATTCGCATGAATATCACTAACTTCATTTGATATACTTGTTACAGTTCCATTCAGCTGATCCGGTTTTATATTAATTGTCATTTTTCCCTCCTTTATTCATCTGGATGCGCTTGCTTCCAAGTCTGATATTCTGCATAGTTGTGAATGGCATAATCTGTCCTATGCCCCTTCTCACTTGCATAAACTGTTAAATCTTCTCCGCCGGCAGGTGCAAACCAGTGAAGAGAGGTGTTAAACCACTCTTCCACGCTGACCGAATCTGGCCGAGGATAAATAGCATAGTCATCTATATAAATTTTATTCCATAAAGTTGGCTTTTCCACAAAAAGATTCAAATTCCTAGCTGCATTACTATCTCCACCGTCATCACCGCTAAATACGATATCCGAACTACCATATAAATTATAACTTTGTAGTATGTGAAATAAGCTAGTATTCGTCATGGGGGCTTTGTAATAATAATGATAATATTCCCATCCTGAAGCTTCAGGTCTAGAATCTGATGTTTCATAAAAGTTTTTCAAAGGAAGAGGGAGGTCTTCTATACGCCCTGTAGCCAAGTTCAAACCTACATACTCATCCACTTCCTTCTTTTCATCATCAGAGGTCAAAATCAGAACAGCCCAATCCCTTCCCTCATAAGTTACAGCATCAATTAGCATCCTTCCTAATTTTGAACCTTTTTTATACTTATCTATCGCCTCGTAAAGATCATATTCTCGGCGTTTAAAGTTTTGATTAAGGTCCAAAGATACTAACTTTGCTTCATATCCTCGTTTTTTTCTTGGCGGAATATCCTCTCTTTTATATGTGGTGATTTTTGTATCCACCATATAATTCTGATTTACTTTAACTCCTATAGGCGCAACTACAAATTGCCCTTTATCACCAATCAAAATCGGAGAACTATCTTTCAGTCGATCCCAACGTGTTGAGAACTGCCTGTAGTATGCCTCTTCTTTAGCTTTAGCTTCCTTTTTCTGATGGTTCTGATAAGCCTGATAGCCCCAAAAAGAGAGTAGAACACTAATCGATAGGATTAAAATCCAGATGTATCTTTTGACAAACCTATTCTTGTTGTTCATCTGTTTACCTCCTTATTAGCTACCCTCAAACGGTTCAAACTGATTAATAGCTTTTTCATGGTAATCTTCATACTTGTATTTACCAAAATTAGTGCCTTGATTATCCATTCTTTGGAAAATATCATATACTTTCTCAATCCCTCTGTCAGCAAGACTCTGACGGCTAGTCCCCCTAAGGAAGGATTTTTCACTGCTGGAATAAGTAGAACCATCTACATTTCGGTTAAATTCCTCAACTGCAGCTGCCAATCCATCGTTACACTGCCCCTGTGCTGCGGCTTCCCGAATCGCATATCCCTTCATCCCATTCTTTTCGATATCATCCGCATAGAGGATAGACTGGAGGTCATAATTCGGTTGATAGAGTCCGTTAGTCTCCGAATTGGTACGGTAAGTAACTCCTCCCACACCAAACAAATTGGCATACAGTTTCGCTTTATTTTCTTCGATATCACCATCAATTCTCCCCAACTCAGAATTTAAATCAAGGATGTGCCCCAAAACATCCTTAGTAATACCGACTGACTCTGAGTATTTCCCATTGTACAGACCCGTTCCGTCTGCCAGAATTCCCCCATAATCCTCTGTCTTTTTAATCGTAGAAGCATCAATTGCCATGTTCGCAACGGTGTCAAATCCAGGTGGTAAAACATAACCAGTCGCTGTTTTGGCCATCCCTTTCCAAAAATCTTTAACGGCCTGCTCTCTCTCTTCTTTTAAGTCCTTGATTTCTTTCAACATCTGTGCATTCTGAATAGATTCCGGATTATTGTAAATATTGGTATTCACTTTCTCATCCTTCAAATTCTTTGTCTCATATTGAATAAAGCCATTACGTGGTTTGGCCCAAGTCTCACTTCTCTTTGTAGTAAAGACAAAGTTATCTCCATCCAATGCTAATGAACCTGTTTTAATGGTCTGTGTGCTTCCTGATTTGTAATTACCAAAATGGATTCCAGGTGGTTCTGTTTTCTTCCCTAAGCCCATCAAACGAATCGTATCAAAAAGCCCGCTTAGAGACTGAGCCGTAGCCATCTTAGGAGATAGCTCATTTGCAATGTAAGCTTTAGCATTATTAAAGTCAACCATATAACGTGCATAGTCGTTTTTATAGTTATCTACATCTGGCATCACGCTAGTTGCTTGCCCACTAATAGCAGTCGAAAAAATGACTCCTCCGGCCGACAATTTAGTCATATAGGTATCCACATAAGTATCACTATGATCATTTCCAGTAATCGTTACTAAAAAGGTTTCTAAAGCCTTTAAACTATCCTTATTCCCTGTCTTTTTGTAGTCATCCAGCAACTCATAAGATTTAACATAAACATGGTTCATCATTGCTTGGCTAATATTTTTTGGATCTACATTACCAATTTGTTCCATTTTCGTATTATCATCATCCTTTGATATCAATGACTCTAACACTTTAGCATCATTACTTTCTTGAACAGAATCGAGGTAACCCATATTATCGACGTTCAGAAAACCATCTTTGACCCAGTCCACTAATTTCTGTGTATCAATCTGAGAGAGTTGCAAAGCATTGTTTAGGTAGATTTTAACTCGTTCTAAACCAGTCTGAACTGTGCCTAAATCAGCTGAAAAAGTCTGCTTTCCTTGCATTAAGTTTGTGTGCTTTTCATGATAGACTCGCCTCCTAGTCGCAAAACTCTCCTCAGCCGATTGTCTTATAAGGCTGGTATTAACATTTATATCTACTGGGCTTGGACTTAAAGCTAGTGCTTCAGAAGCTGTTTTAAAGGCTTCATCTAATGCTTCACCTTTTTCAACAACACTATGTTTTCTTTGAACATATAACCAGTTCTTAATTGCCTCGATATCACTGGTATCTGAATATACTTTATTAGAAAAACCCTCACCAGTCAGCACAGTATTATAGTTTGAGATAGCTGTTGAAAAATCACTCAATAGACCCGGGTAAACCGCAAATACCTGACTGGAAAGATTATTAATCTTATTCACAAATGCCTCTATAGCTGTTCCCTCATTTGCGTTAGTTCTAAACTGAAACGACTGGTGGGCTTGCTGAGTCTCTTCTATATATTTTTCAGAGGCTTTTTTACTCCCCGTCGCCAGTGTTTGTAGAGAATGAATTTGTTTTACGGATATTTGATCTGACATAGGTTTTTCCTTTCTTTTTACAAAGTCAATTTATCACGACTTAATCGCATCCATGATTACAGAATAAGCTAATGCGGTTTTCTTGCTTGCAAGCAAGTTAGATAATATAGAAAGATTACTATCTAATTCTGCCTTCACTTCATCCTTCTTACTTTTTAAGGATTTACTAAAGCCCTCAATCAAATCCTGATCCTCGGTATACATAGTTTGATATTTATCACCATCTACATGATCAGAATCTGCGTTATTATAGGTTGACTTGACCTTTGTCTTACAGGCCTCAACAGCTTTCTTTGCAGAATTTAACTTAGTAATTTTTGTATTAATCTCTTGAATTTCTTGCTCAAGTTGTATAGTTTTACTTGATTTTCCCATTTTTTCTCCTTATTTTATAATAACTTGGATTTTAGACGCCTGTCCGTGGATAACCAGATAGTGCTCCTGCTGTTTCAAAGCAGCTTCCTTAGAAGGACGATTGATTGGACTAATTACCATTTGGTCTTGAATTCGCATACCAAGGAGTACCTGTTTAAAAGCCTTAGCACTACGCGATGGCATATCCTGTTGGCGCATCATGGCAGCTGGACTAGCAAGAACAATATTTGCCAAGCCAACTTGATACCCTTTATCAAAGAGTTTGGTGACCTGTTCGTGTTGAAGTATATTAATTTGTGAAATTACTTCTTCGTAACGATACCAGATAATGATATGTGTTGTTTCACGATGTTTCTCCTTCTGTCGACTGTCAATTTGACGATCCAGAGCAGCTAACATTTCTTTATAGGCCTCTTCATGGTCATAAATCTGTATATCTTCAAGATCTAAGCCAATCATACCATTCTCAGGCATTACCAGTGTCACTTTAATCCCAAGCATATCAGCTTCACGCTTGATAAAATTAATGAATTGCTCACTATCACCATCTTTATCATATAGATAAAGGAGTGAGCTAAGCTCCGGATTCCATTGTCGACTCATTACAGTCTCTATATCCAACCCAACTGGAATTTTGCCAGCTTCCAAAGCAGCTTGAACACTATCTCGGCTATAGAAGTCTGACTCCGTCAATTCCTCTGGTACCATTGGAATGGCACTTGGTCGTTGTCCAGTCCAAGCTTCTTGGAGAGAAGCGACTTCCTGACGCAGGTTGTTAAGGATTTGAGCATCATTAGCACCCGCTACCGGCAAAGCCAGCTGGATGACATCAACTTCGTCACGCTTCATAAGCGCCCGGCCCTTGATATCTTCCATCGTTTTCGCAAGAGGGGTAGAGCCTACAATCGAGCGGACTTCTCCGAAATCATTCTGTGGCAGACTCAGCTGATGCTTGAAGTTGGCATAGAACTGCGCTCGAAGGTTGGACTGACGGCCCGCTGTCACCAAGAGATGAACACCGATGCTGAGACCTTCACGGGAGATCCGCACCAAGAGCTTGAAGAGCTCCGCTTCATAGGCCTCTTCCTTCATGGACTCATAGCTGTCCAGCAGGATGACAATTGCCGGCTCTTGCTGACCGCTAGCCTGACGGTAGAGCTCCAATGTCCCAACACCGTAGTCCGACAAGAGCTTCTTACGCCGGTTGAGCTCCCGCTCCATGATGCGTACAAACTTGGCAATCTTCTCCGTCTGATCCAAAAGCAGGGTATCGGCCACCTGCGGTAATTGCCCCAGTGGTGCCAGACCATTGGTACCGAAGTCCATCAGGTAGAGCGTGACATCTTTGGGACTGAACTTGCGAGCCAAGTCCATGGCCGCACTTTGCAGGAAGGTTGTCTTCCCTGTACCAGGACTTCCGTAGAGCAGGATATGCCCATCCTTGGACAGGTTGACAGAGACAGGCTCTTGCTTCTGTGCCTGCGGGATATCCGCCATTCCCAGAAGGACAGAGACAGGCTTCTTCTGCTCCCAGGCTTCCTGCGGCTGGATAGGTTCCAGCTCCTGCAGAGTCATCCGCTCTTTAAGCGGCGGCAGCCACGGCTGTGGTACCGGCGGGATTTGCTGGCTCTCTGTCAACAGTTGGATCTGGCTGACAATAGCCTCCAGCTCTGTCGGTACTTCCTTGATATCTTCTGCTAGGTCAAGACCTGACAGATCTTGATTGAGCACTTCGTATTGGCCTAGGTCATTGATCAGGTAGATGGTATGATCTTCAATTCCCAGCTCATCCTTATCCGGCTGGTAGTCTGCCCCTGACCAGGCTGACTGGAAGAGTTCATAGACTTCATTATTCCCGACCTGCAGATAGGCCCGGCCAGTCTGGGTGATCTCCGCCGCATCTGGCGTCTTAAGCATTTCCATCGAGTCCGTCCGGTCTGCCACCTTGAGCGCTAGCTTAAAGCGGGAGTTGGACCAGATCTGGTCATCCACCACCCCAGAGGGCTTCTGAGTAGCCAGGATCAAGTGGACCCCAAGGGAACGTCCGACCCGAGCGATGGATACCAGCTCCTTGATGAAGTCAGGCTGGTTGACCTTCAGCTCTGCGAACTCATCCGAGATGAGGAAGAGATGGGGCAGGGGTTCAGTTGCTTCCCCGTTTTTAAATTTCTTTTGATATTGGTTGATATGATTGACTTCAAACTCTCTGAAGAGCCGCTCACGGCGGTGAATCTCCGCATTGATGGAAGCCAGCGCCCGCATGGATTGGGCCCCGTCCAAGTTAGTAATGGTGCCCAAAAGATGAGGCAGGTTCTTGAAGAGGTTGGCCATTCCCCCACCCTTGTAGTCGATGAGGAGAAAAGCCACATCGTGCGGGTGGAAGTTGACGGCCAAACTCAGGATATAGGATTGGATAGTCTCCGACTTCCCGGATCCCGTTGTCCCGGCAATCAGCCCGTGCGGTCCGTGAGCCTTTTCATGCAGGTTGAGGTAGACCAGGTCAGTCATTTTATTTTTGGAAGGAATAGCAGAGCAGGGAAACGAGCCTCAAAAATATAGAGTTTTCAAAGTACTAAAAGGAAAATGTCCTTGTTCCATTATACCATACGAGAGATCGGACGGGGAAGGGAAGGAAATGAACGAGATAGGAGAAAAGAAGAGAAAAAGAAAACCACTTGAAAATGAATTCAAGTGGTGATAAACATAAAAAATCTATAAATTAGAATTATATAATTACGGATACTGAACTTTTTTCTTAGATTTCGTGTTACTTTTCTGTTTGGCTTTGTTTTGCCGTTCTTTTTCTTCTGCCTGCATTTGCTTGGTTGACTTCCCATTTGAAAAAGATTCAGTTATATTGTTTTTAATTTCTTTTGCTAAATCTCCGTCCACCTTAGCAAAAGCATCCGCTATTGAATTCAGATATTTATCGAGATTTTCTACAGTATCGCTCATATCAGTAATTATTTGTTTTACCGAACTAGTTGCTGCTGATAATTTCTCTGTTGCATCTGATTCTATTAAATCAGATGATTTCTCTGCCAAATGGCTATCTGCAACCTTGAAACTTGCTTCAACCCCCTTTATGTGATCTGGGCTAATTCGTTTAGTATCAATTCCCATTGTGTTTCCTTTCTATTTCAACTATTGAATCCCCGTGTCTTGTAAGATTTCATTATCCTGAGGTATTAGTGGGGAAAGGCTATTAAGAATATCCTTCGGACTGCGGCTATTGTTAAAAGTCGGATAATATGCACTGTTCTTTTCTTGCAGAATTTGATAAGCCTTAGGATACTCTTTCTGAATTGGGAGATTATTACTTTGTTTAAAGAATTCCTTTTTGAAATTTACAGTGTTGTAGTTGAAGTCAATTCCAAGTTTAAGCAATCTATCTCCCGGTAAATTTTCCCCTTGATAATCTTTATTGATTGAATAATATAAACTCTCAATTTTTTTTCCGCCTTGCTGAAAATCAATCACTTTGCCCGCTTCCAAATCAACATAATATGCTTCAACAACTCTCTCGGAATCTCGTTTACCATTTATTGTTTTTTCCACATATTTAGCGATATTTATTAGAAGCACTTCACGCCCGTCCGATGTTTTCGCTACATAAGGCCCTATATCAAGATTCCAGTCGTCACCCTTAGAATGAAGCCATTTCAGCATATCAATCTCTTTCTTTCTTAGAGTTTGATCTTTCGTATCATAAATCAGTAAACGATATGTACTCTCTCCTTTTTCTCTTGACATTGTTTTAATATTCTTCCTAATGATAAATCGCTCGCCCATAGTAATAACTTCATCATTACTGTATTCCACTTTTCTTTTAGGGTCATTTTTGAGGTACTTGCGAATCTCCTTATCTTCTTCTGGATTTTTGCTAACCCATCTCACTGCTAAACCTTTATCTCCCAGAAAGATATAATCTTCAATTTCAAACTCACCACTATATGTATATACGCTATTGTAATAATCTTCCTTCTCTTTTTTAGTTTGCTCATCCTTATAGTATTTCCAAACAAAGAAACCACTAATCACAATAAGAACTGAAGACAGAATTAAAAACTTTTTAGAGGTCATACTTAGTTCTCCTTAATATTCATACTTCTCATTTAAGTATAAAATATATTTTTCCACTCCATTATTTGCAGTCGCATCTTCTTGGCCAATAATACTATTCAATGCTGAGGTTAGATTGTCAATCTGATTTTGATCCATATCTGTAATTTTCTGATCAGATTTCCCCATAAGATAGTTCTTGGTCTCCTTATCAACTTTCACTTGATTATTTTTAATTTGGTTTTCTATCCACTGTTCAGGAGTTAAACCACTCTGAGCAGCTTCTGGAACTTTTGTCTCAACATATCCTAGCATACCTCTATCATTCATCTCTTCTGCCCGTAGAGTCGCATTAAAATCATAATAAATAGAAGAGTCTGTATAGGTTTTTTTGTCACCTTCAAGATACCAAGTTCCTTTTTTCAAGTACTCACCAATACTCTTTTGAGTTTGTTCTAACTTCTCTTGCTGAAGTTGGTCTACCTTGCTATTAAAAGCAAATTGTGCCTTAGCAACATTTGAGATCGCACTCAGGGCATTGCTTCCCTTTTTGCTTGGAATATAGTCGCTAAGCGATGCAAGCCCCTCAGCCTTCGACTCATCATCCCCAGAAAATGATTGTAAAAGTTCTAGAACCGTTACAGAGCCAGGGAGAATAGTATTAACAATCCCTTTACTAACAGATGCAGTTACATCTTTCTGAAAGGCTTCTAAGGCATCTTCTCGTGCTTTCTGAAGTTCCGCAGCTTTCGCTTTGTTATAGACTAGATTAGCACCAATACCAGCCATTGTGCCACTTCGATAAGTCTCAGTGGTAGTCTCATCTTTAATAGGCTGATCTACCGCAACAGTATCCAAAACATTCTTTCTTTCAAAAGCTTTTATGTTTGTAGAAACAGAAAATGTAACTCCACTATTTGTAATATCAATATTTTTCATTCTCTTCGTAGTGGTTGTTGACTTAAAAGTTGGTATCTTGTAAGTCTCATGTGCAAGCTCAGATATCTCTGTGCCATACCCAATATCTAAAAGATTAATAGACTTCATCAGACCAATAAACTCATTTACATTTGTTAACCGTTCCTGATCTCGCCTAATTTTAGGATCATTCGGATTTTTTGCACGGTTTTGTTTCATATTTGCGATTAAAGTCCACGCTTCCCTATCTCCAGCTTGCAACATTGAAGTCGTAAATTGATCCACCTTAGTTGTTGGCTCGTCCCCCATTGCACCTACAAAATGATTTAATTTTTTCTCTGCTAGTTTATCACCTTTTTTGCCACGTATAACCCAATCAGTAACTTCTGCAGAAAGTACATTATACGCACTTTCGCTAATTTCTTCAGGACGTTGCTTCATAATATTACCTGGTGACTCGCTAAGAACATCTTTAACAACCGAAGCATCAACATCACTGGACATTGAATCCAGATAATACATTTTGTCCTTCGTCAAAACTTTGTGACTGATACTGTTCATAACAAAGTCTGCTGGCATTCTTAAAATTGATTTAGCATTATTAACATCTCTTTGGAGGCGATTTATTGTCTCAGTTGTCTCATCTAACCCTTGAACAAAAGTTCTATGCGCCCCATCAACCGCATTGTGAGTGTTCGTTCGGTTTGTTGATTCCGTTGACAATTCTTCCTCTGCTTTTGATTGAATAGGGCTTAAATTAATACTATCAATTTCTAATAATTGTGTGGCCGTATCTAGTGCAGGTTGAAGTTCAGACTTGACTTTTGAAACCGCAGTAGTCTGATCACCAGTTAATGTCTTTGTTACAGTATCTCTCCCACTTTCTGAAGTCCAAGCTTTCACTTCAAAACCAGCATTTTTGACAGTTGAACTAAACACAGTGTTAGTTTTAGAATATTTTTCTAGAGCCTCTGGAACTTTATGAAAAACTTTTTCTTGTAATAGATTTAGTTTATTGTAAAAAGCCTCCAATGCATCAAGTTCTGAATTTTGTTTCTTTAACGAAAACGTTCGCTCTGTATCACTGACAGCAGCTGAATAACTTTTTGAAAATTCTGAAATAGATTTCCCGTAGTCTTCTATACCAGGTAAATCATGCACTTTTATAATATCACTCATAAAATTATTACTCCTTTGCTGTAGCTATTAGTCCTGATAAAGTGGCCATTGAAGCATTGCATAGCGATGCTTCGACCCCCAGCACTAATATTTTTGTGCTGAGCTGTCCCGCAATATCATCTTTATGTTTTGTAAATTCATCTGATGCTGTCTTTACAGTCTTTTGTTCTGCTTCCGTTTCATTTTTGTATGCTGTGCCAGCTAGATTATAAGTATGTTTGATGTTACCATGATCTTTTAAGATATAATCTATAGTAGTTGAAACTCCATTTAAAGTCTTTAATGCATCTGATAGTGCAGATATTTTAGTATTTAATGCATCATATCTAGCACTAACTTCATCATATTTTTGAATTAATTCTGCTTTATTTCCCATTGTATCTCCTATTACTTTATGGTATCAAAACCTTAATAGTTGTTAATTGATTATCAACTACATAATAATGTAGCTGCCCTTCCAATGCCGCTTCTCTTAGAGGTTTATTGACAGCACTTAATATACTCTGGTCATTAAATCTAATAGCCAAAATAGCTTGTTTATAAGATTTAACTTGCTTAGACGCCATATCAATATTTCTACTTATAGCTGGCGAAGCCATTACAACAATACCATATCCTACTTTAAGACCTTTTTCTAATAGATAGGTCAATTGGTCAATACCATCTTGTGATAATTCTTGAAGTAAATCAACCATATTGTAAATAATGATAGTAGCATCATGAGAGACAATATGCTGCTCCAGTCTTTCATTAATGCGTTTATTCATATCTTCAAGTGACTCTAAAACTTCCTCAGCCGATGAAAAGACAAATAAATTATCAGAATCTGATAAATTATGATACTTCGGCGCCAGCACAATCACCTTCTGCTTGCCTCGTGCAATCTGCTCAGTTAAAGCACTCATCTGCTCTTCCTTATCCGTTAAGTAGAGAAGATTGCCCTTGGATAGGTTCCAAGTAATTGGCTCAACCGTTTCCATGTCCAGTCCCAGTGGTACGAGACCTTGCTCGTAAGCAGATTGGACACTAGCTCGGCTATAGAAGTCAGCTTCCGTCAACTCCTCTGGTACCATCGGAATGGCACTTGGTCGCTGTCCAGTCCAAGCTTCTTGGAGAGAAGCGACTTCCTGACGCAAGTTGTTGAGGACTTGCGCATCATTGGCACCCGCTACTGGCAGAGCCAGCTGGATAACATCAACCTCGTCACGCTTCATAAGCGCCCGACCCTTGATATCTTCCATCGTTGCCGCAAGAGGGGTAGAGCCCACGATGGAGCGGACTTCTCCCACATCATTCTGCGGCAGACTCAGCTGGTGCTTGAAGTTGGCATAGAACTGCGCCCGAAGGTTGGATTGACGGCCCGCTGTTACCAAGAGGTGAACACCGATGCTGAGACCTTCACGGGAGATCCGCACCAAGAGCTTGAAGAGCTCCGCTTCATAAGCCTCTTCCTTCATGGACTCATAGCTGTCCAGCAGGATGACAATAGCCGGTTCTTGCTGACCACTAGCCTGACGGTAAAGTTCCAAGGTCCCAACACCGTAGTCAGACAAAAGCTTCTTACGCCGGTTGAGCTCCCGCTCCATGATACGCACAAACTTGGCAATCTTCTCCGTCTGATCGAGAAGCAGGGTATCGGCCACCTGCGGTAATTGCCCCAGTGGTGCCAGACCATTGGTTCCGAAGTCCATCAGGTAGAGCGTGACATCTTTGGGACTGAACTTGCGAGCCAAGTCCATGGCCGCACTCTGCAGGAAGGTTGTCTTCCCTGTACCGGGACTTCCGTAGAGCAGGATATGTCCATCCTTAGACAGATTGACAGAGACAGGCTCTTGCTTCTGTGCCTGCGGAATATCTGCCATTCCCAAAAGGACGGAGACAGGCTTCTTTTGCTCCCAAGCTTCTTGCGGCTGGATCGGTTCCAACTCTTGCAGGGTCATCCGCTCTTTAAGCGGTGGCAGCCATGGCTGTGGTACTGGTGGGATCTGCTGGCTCTCTGTCAGTAGTTGAATCTGACTGACAATAGCCTCTAATTCCGTCGGTACTTCCTTGATATCCTCGGCTAGGTCAAGACCTGACAGGTCTTGATTGAGCACTTCGTATTGGCCTAGGTCGTTGATCAGGTAGATGGTATGGTCTTCAATTCCCATCTCATCCTTATCCGGCTGATAGTCTGCCCCTGACCAGGCTGACTGGAAGAGTTCATAGACTTCATTATTGCCGACCTGCAGATAGGCCCGACCAGTCTGGGTAATCTCTGCCGCATCTGGCGTCTTAAGCATTTCCATCGAGTCCGTCCGGTCTGCCACTTTGAGCGCCAGCTTAAAGCGGGAGTTGGACCAGATTTGGTCATCCACCACCCCAGAGGGCTTCTGAGTAGCCAGGATTAAGTGGACCCCTAGGGAACGTCCGACCCGAGCGATGGATACCAGCTCCTTGATAAAGTCAGGCTGGTTGACCTTGAGCTCTGCGAACTCATCCGAGATGAGGAAGAGATGGGGCAGGGGTTCAGTTGCTTCCCCGTTTTTAAATTTCTTTTGATATTGGTTGATATGATTGACTTCAAACTCTCTGAAGAGCCGCTCCCGACGGTGAATCTCCGCATTGATGGAAGCCAGTGCCCGCATGGATTGGGCTCCGTCCAAGTTGGTAATGGTTCCCAAGAGATGGGGCAAGTTCTTGAAGAGATTGGCCATTCCCCCACCCTTGTAGTCGATGAGCAGAAAGGCTACATCGTGCGGGTGGAAGTTGACAGCCAGACTCAGGATATAGGACTGGATAGTCTCTGACTTACCTGATCCGGTTGTCCCGGCAATCAGCCCGTGCGGTCCGTGAGCTTTTTCATGCAGGTTAAGGTAGACTAGGTCTTCCTTGCCCCGCAGGCCGATAGGCACCGCCAAGCTCTTATAAGGCGCATTCTGTTGCCACTTTTGCAAGACTTGCAGGTCTGAGAAGGTCTCTGCCCCATACATCTCCATAAAGGTCACAGTATCAGGGATTGAGCTCTTGAGATTCTGCAGGTGATTGAGCGGTGCCAAGGTCCGAGCGATTCGCTCCTTGTCATAGCCTTCTGGGAAATGATCCAAGCGGAAGTCAATCTCTCTGAGGATTCCCTCTTCCATGACTAGCTGCCCAGTGTTGCGGTCCTTGATATTGACAACCGTCTTGATATTCTCAGACAGCGAGCTCATCACATCCTGCACGAAGATGAGTGAGCAGCCTAGGTCAGTTATTTTATTTTTTTTGGAAATAGCAGAGCAGATAAAGGATTCAAGAAATATAGAGTTTTCAAAGTATTAAAAGGAAAATGTCCTTGTTCCATTATACCATATGAGAGATAGGGCGGGAAAGGAAGGAGAAAAAGAAAGGCCTGAGGCAAAGACCCCAGACCTACTGTCTACTCTATAGATTATTCCTTTTTCTTGCTATCTTCATAGAGACTGGGCGCAAACGCTTTTGTCACCATGGCCGTCACGAAGCGAAACCCTCCCGCCGCCAAACCAAAAATCGGCGCCAAAGCACGGAAGAAAAAATCTCCCTGCATAAATAAACAAAACAGACCTGTAATCACAAAGATAGCCAAGCCCTACACCAGAACCACCAATAATATTTGCTTCATCATTACCTCGACTTTCTATAGACTATTATAGCATAAGAAAGGAAGGTTAGGACAAAAACTGGAAACTTTTGGAAAATAGCTAGTAGAGAGAGGAGGTAAAAAGAAAACCACCTGAAAATTCCTTCAGATGGTTACAAGTGTTTTTTGCAACAAAGTAAGATCTAACTACTTCGGAAAGTCATCATATTGACTCTCCGCAATATCTACCATTTTCCGGCGATTGTAGCGTTCTTTCGAATCTTTTCCTTGAGAAACATAATAGTCGTTTTTCTGCTCACGAGTCCCCATAGGAACCTCTTTCAAGTTAGAATCAATCATACTTTTGAGCTGGGCATCTCTTTTCTCAAATGCATCCGCAACCTTATTTAAGAAACCATTGAGTCCTTCTACTGCTTCAGACAAACCTTCGGTTGTTTGAAACATTGCTCTAAACGCGCCATCAAGTAAGTCCGCTGACTCGTCTTGCACAATCGCACCCACTTGAGCTTGGCCAAATCCTGATGAAATATAATCATGCAAAGTTGCCTCTACTGACCGAATCTGATCCATTTTAATTGTTCTTCTGCTCATTTTTATTCCATGCTCCCCATTCTTGAAATTCATCATAGGTATTTAACACCTTTGTTTCGCCCGTATAGCTATTGGTACCGATTACTTCCAGTTTGTCCTGGCCAACTGGCGCAAACCAGTGTCGCAAAGTCTGATATTCATCTTCGGCACTAACCAATCCTTGACGGAAACCAATATAACTCTTATCTGAATTTATGCGTATTTTTTTCAGAATATCTGGATACTCCTTTGCAAAATTATTTGTTTCCACTATATCGTTTTCAGAATTCACAATCAAGGAATCTCTATCCTGTAAAAATCCTGATTTAGTTATCTGGTCAAATATATTTGCACCCATCGCCAAACTACCTATTCTATATTGTTCTGCATACTTTAAATTTTGTAATCTAGGATGATTGTCCTCAATCTGATGGCTTTCGAGATTCAATAAAACAAATTTAGAACTATCATCTTTCGATTTACGAAGCTCCAATATCTGATACTCTTTCCCATCTTGATAAAGAATTGTCCCTTGCTGATTGAGATAGTAAGACGAATCATATTTTTTAACTAATGCATACAAATCTACCTTCTGAGCACTTGGTTCCTTTTGCTCAATATCATAAATATAAGCATACCAGTACCATCCATCTAAAGGACGCTCAGAAGACGTGTTTTGAAATCGACGCTCAAATGTCACAAAATATTTTTTACCAAGATTGATATGAGCATCATAACCACCAGGGGACAGCTTCAGATAAACATACTGATTTTGCTCTCCAAAAAAGTCTACATGTTCCACAACTTGTTGTTTCCGTATACGGAACTCTTTTTTAGGGATTGATTGTTTTTGGTGTAAAAAGATAACGATTCCAGTTCCCACTAGAACAACAAGTAATGGAAGTAGAAAGAGAATACACTTTTTGCTCGAATACTTTTTTTTCATTGCTAAAAACCTCCTCGAGCAATGAGATTGAAATCAGCTTGAATATCTTTCCTAAGAGTCTCTGCTGTCTCTTTCGCCTTAGGATTTGTCTGATCTGCAGTATCAAGTATGACACCCTCTCTACCATAATCCTGATAATGATTCCAAATTTCTTGCGCATTAAACTCCTGCATTTTATCCAGTAATGCCTTATCCCTATCTTCCTGCTTCATACGCTCTTCATACATCATCTGGCCAACAGCCCCAATACTTACTGGAACATCTGGACGTCCCAAGGCAAAATTCTTCGCATCATAACTCAATACTTTTGATTCCTTGACTTCAGCCTCAAATTCATTTAATTTTGCTAGTGCCTGTTCTGGTGTCTTTCCATCTATCAAAGCCTGACGGTAGACATGGGCACTTAAGCCATTGTCTGCCAGGTCCTTCATTGTTAAGAAGGCATCCAAATCATAAGCTGGTGTGTACTCTGCTTTTACAACCTTACCATCTTTGCTGACAGAGACACCACCCACATTAAAGATACTATATAGCTGAGCATCCTTGGCTTCTTTAATATCTTTATTAATCTTCTCAAGTTTCTCATATAACTTAAAAGGCGCTTTAAGGACACTTAGGCTTGAAACTGCAGTTGTTCGATAATCTTTTGGAACTGCATCCCTAAAATCTTTGAGATAGTCCGCAAAATCACTCGCATAATTGCTGCCTGTCTTCTTGGCAATGTCTCCGAATAAATTCACAGCTATCTTAGCTGGTACACCTCCAGGAAGCAGATAAATACCAGCTTGTGCGACATCGCCAATAAAATCAAGAACAGCTTGTTTCTTAGAGGCCTCTAACTTCTCAATCTTTTCAGACATCTGATCAAAATGAACAGACTCTGCCTCTAGATAGTTATCCACTGCAATATTGAAGGTTTGTTTTGAAATTGTATAGTTGTTTGTAACGTCTGTTTCAAGCTGAGTGAGTTTATACCCAAAGCCCTGTGCAGTATACCCTAGGTCGGATAGAGTTGTTTGTGTTAATTTAATCTCGGCCCCATATGTGTTATACCTAGTACCCACATCTAACAAGTATAGACTATCAAACAAGCCTGCTAAATGGGCATGTTTTCTTAAATTAGCACTGACTTCAGCCAACTCTTCATTATTCCCCCGAATACTATCAATATAGTTCGCCATCGCCTCTGGGGTTCGTTCAGCCGGAAAATCAGGAAATAAGCGCAAGCCTTGCGCTACTGAGATATACCCCTGCTGAGCACTGGCTGCACTAAGCTTCTCCATATAGATTTTCACTTTATCCGGATCTTGCTTTTGAAGCTCACTGATAAAGGCTTCCAAATCATTGATATTGTCAGAACTGCCTAGATCTTTCACTCCTGCAAATTGAGCATAAGCATAAGCAGACATATTAGAACTGACATGGGTTGCATCCACCTTCCCCATCTCTCTAAATTTATCCCCTGAAAGAATCGCAGTAACCATAGCAGCATCTCCAGAATCTTGAATAGCATCTAACATTTTCAAATCATCTGGATTGGTTAAACGCTTTTCTGCTATTGCATTCACAACCGTGCTGGGTTCCAGCGAACCAATATAGCGTGCATTATTCAGAACTTCTAAAATTGCTTTTAATTGTGCTTGTGAGGTGTTCAAACCATCCACAAAACTCTTGTAGAATTCCTGCATGCTGCTATCAAGTTGACTGCGCTTTCCCCCTGCATCATCTAGAGCAGCTGAAGCATCATTATACACTGCTTCAGCACTAATCTTTCCACTACCAAGAATAGTCGCGGCTGTCGTATAATGAACATCCAAACTTTTTCTAATAGCTTCAACCTTCTTTTTCTGATCTCCAACTAATTTCTGCTGAACTCCCTGTGCTCCTGCTTCACCATCTTGTGACCAAGCTTTCGTTGCAAAACCAAGCCCACTCAATCCTGTATCATAATTTTCCATGACCGCTCCAAAATAATCAAGATATCCTGGATAGATATCAAAAACTTGGTTTTGGATTGTGTTAAGTTTTTCTACAAAGGCTTTAATGACATCTCCTTCACTTCCTTTGTATTTCAATGCAAATTGATAATTTGCATTCACTACGGCTGCTTTAAATTGCTTAGAATTATCTTTTACCTTTTTCCCATACTCCCCCAACTCTTGCAGCTGGTCGACCGTTATTTTTGCCATATCTACCCTCTTCTTTCTATATCTTCATTATATCTACAACAAACTCTGCGCTTCTGCTTGCAAAGCACGATATTTCTCATTCAAATCTGCAATAACACTTGTACGTTGGCTATTAAAAGCTGTCTGAGCTGCAGTTCGAATATCATTTTCACTATCCGTCATACTTGAGTATGGTTTTCCCGATAAATGATAACCTTCTGCAATAGGGCCATCGCCTCCGAGGACATCTTCCACACTTGTTGAGACACCATTTAATGCTGCAATTACTTTTTCAATTTGCCTCATTTTCCCTCTAATCAATGCTAACTGATTAGCTCTTCCTTCTGTATCTGTTGTAACTGCTACCATTATCTTTATTTCCTCTCTAAATCATCAATGCTTTCATTTTACTTGCTAATCCGTCTGCTACATAGTAGTGCTCTTGCTCTTCTAACTGTGGTTCGCGGATAGGTTTGTTTGTGACAGTTAGAATATTCTGATCCGTCAATCTCATTGAGACAATAGCTTGTTTATAGTTTCTAATTGTCTTAGAAACAACATCTATTTGCTTATACAGCTGGCTGCCACTCATCGAAACAGAAGCATAGCCAGCTCTTAATCCTTTCTCTAAGACAAAAGCTAATCGTCCTTGATCCACAGTATCAAGTTCTGTCATCAATTCTGTCATTTGATAGATTATCACTGTCGCTTCATGCTGATTGTTGCGCTTTTCCAAGCGCGCCTTGACATTTTCTTCCATCGCGACAATTCCAGTCTGATATTCCTCTGGACTAGCAAGAATCGTCACACCTTCCATCTCAGGCAAATTATGATACTTCGGCGCTAGCACAATTACCTTCTGCTTGCCTCGTGCAATATGTCGAGTCAAAGCACTCATCTGCTCTTCTTTATCTGTTAAATAGAGAAGATTGCCCTTAGATAGGTTCCAAGTAATTGGTTCAACCGTCTCCATGTCCAATCCTAGTGGTACCAAGCCCTGCTTATAAGCTGCTTGGACACTAGCCCGGCTATAGAAGTCCGCCTCCGTCAACTCCTCTGGCACCATCGGAATGGCACTTGGTCGCTGTCCGGTCCAAGCTTCTTGGAGAGAAGCGACTTCTTGACGCAGGTTGTTGAGGACTTGCGCATCATTAGCACCCTCTACTGGCAAAGCCAGTTGGATAACATCGACTTCGTCACGCTTCATGAGTGCCCGACCCTTGATGTCTTCCATGATTTTCGCAAGCGGGGTAGAGCCCACGATAGAGCGTACTTCTCCTACATCATTCTGTGGCAGACTCAGCTGGTGCTTGAAGTTGGCGTAGAACTGCGCCCGAAGGTTGGACTGACGGCCCGCTGTCACCAGGAGGTGAACACCGATGCTGAGACCTTCACGAGAGATTCGCACCAAAAGTTTGAAGAGCTCCGCTTCATAGGCTTCTTCCTTCATGGACTCATAGCTGTCCAGTAGGATGGCGATAGCCGGTTCTTCCTGACCGCTAGCCTGACGGTAGAGCTCCAAGGTACCAACACCGTAGTCCGACAAGAGCTTCTTACGCCGGTTGAGCTCCCGCTCCATGATGCGTACAAACTTGGCAATCTTCTCCGTCTGATCCAAAAGCAAGGTATCGGCTACCTGCGGTAATTGCCCCAGCGGTGCCAGACCATTGGTCCCGAAGTCCATTAGGTAGAGCGTGACATCTTTGGGACTGAACTTGCGAGCCAAGTCCATGGCCGCACTTTGCAGGAAGGTTGTCTTCCCCGTACCAGGACTTCCGTAGAGCAGGATATGTCCATCCTTAGACAGATTGACAGAGACAGGCTCTTGCTTCTGTGCCTGTGGGATATCCGCCATTCCCAGAAGGACAGAGACAGGCTTCTTCTGCTCCCAGGCTTCCTTCGGCTGGATAGGTTCCAACTCTTGCAGGGTCATCCGCTCTTTAAGCGGTGGCAGCCATGGCTGTGGTACCGGTGGAATCTGCTGGCTCTCTGTCAGTAGTTGGATCTGGCTGACAATAGCCTCCAGCTCTGTCGGTACTTCCTTGATATCCTCGGCTAAGTCAAGACCTGACAGGTCTTGATTGAGCACTTCGTATTGGCCTAGGTCATTGATCAGGTAGATGGTATGGTCTTCGATTCCCAGCTCGTCTTTATCCGGCTGGTAGTCTGCCCCTGACCAGGCTGACTGGAAGAGTTCATAGACTTCATTATTGCCGACCTGCAGATAGGCCCGACCAGTCTGGGTAATCTCCGCAGCATCTGGTGTCTTAAGCATTTCCATCGAGTCCGTCCGGTCTGCCACCTTGAGCGCCAGCTTAAAGCGGGAGTTGGACCAGATCTGGTCATCCACCACCCCAGAGGGCTTCTGAGTAGCTAGGATCAAGTGGACCCCGAGGGAACGCCCGACCCGAGCGATGGATACCAACTCCTTGATAAAGTCAGGCTGGTTGACCTTGAGCTCTGCGAACTCATCCGAGATGAGGAAGAGATGGGGCAGGGGTTCAGTTGCTTCCCCGTTTTTAAATTTCTTTTGATATTGGTTGATATGATTGACTTCAAACTCTCTGAAGAGCCGCTCCCGACGGTGAATCTCCGCATTGATGGAAGCCAGTGCCCGCATGGATTGGGCTCCGTCCAAGTTGGTAATGGTTCCCAAGAGATGAGGCAGGTTCTTGAAGAGGTTGGCCATTCCCCCACCCTTGTAGTCGATGAGGAGAAAAGCTACATCGTGTGGATGGAAGTTGACGGCCAGACTCAGTATATAGGACTGGATGGTCTCCGACTTACCTGATCCCGTTGTCCCGGCAATCAGCCCGTGCGGTCCATGAGCCTTTTCATGCAGGTTGAGGTAGACCAGGTCTTCCTTGCCCCGCAGGCCGATAGGCACTGCCAAGCTCTTATAAGGCGCATTCTGTTGCCACTTTTGCAAAACTTGCAGGTCCGAGAAGGTCTCTGCCCCATACATCTCCATAAAGGTCACGGTATCAGGGATCGAGCTCTTGAGATTCTGTAAGTGATTGAGCGGCGCCAAGGTCCGAGCGATTCGCTCCTTGTCATAGCCTTCTGGGAAATGATCCAAGCGGAAGTCAATTTCTCTGAGGATTCCCTCTTCCATGACTAACTGACCAGTGTTACGGTCCTTGATATTGACAACCGTCTTGATATTCTCAGACAGCGAGCTCATCACATCCTGTACGAAGATCAGTGAGCAGCCCAGGTCAGTCGGATCCTCTGTGAAGAACTCCATGATGATATGGTCGAGAATCAGCTTTTCATCTGTGACCAATACCACATAGTGAGGACTGTAGAGTGTCGTCTCCTGCCGGGTCGCTTCTTCCTTTTGCGCCTTGCGCAGTTTAAGGATTTGGTTGAGGCTGTTTAGGACCTGATCGTGCGTCCGTTGATTATATACAAATCCACGGACATTCAGCTCTTGTAGAGTCGCATGCGGCAGCCAGCGCAGCCAATCCCACTGGTCGCGCTCCTCCTCTGGCATGATAGTAATTACCTGCACATCGTGGTAGGAGTGAAAGACCGCCAGCTGCATGACCAAGAGCTGGAGCTGTTCCAAGACCAAATTGCGCGGACCGATATAACCGACCGGCCCATGGCTGAGATTAGCCACGATAGGAAGATCGGGAATCTTTTTATGCCGAGTGTAGAGAGCATAGCCCTCCTCTTCCAGCGCATCTTTCTTTCCGCTTCGCTCTTCTTGACCATAGGTCAGCTTATAAGAGGTTGGCACCTGTCCAAGCCCCAAGCGATAGTAAAGAAAGTCAAAGTGCAGCGGTGTCTTCTCGTAGATGCGGTGGCTGTAGTCTGTCACCAGACCCGTCAATTCGTTAATGTTTGGGAAATGATAGAGCATGCCATCACGCTGCTCACGTTCCAGCTTGTTCAGCTCAATAGCCTTGTCTTTTAGATAGAGGTGATAAAGATCGATGCGCTCTTTCTTGTCTTCCTTGAACTTCTTGCGATTTTTGAAGAAACCACGAACCGAGAAGATAGCACTGGCGATTGACATAGTAACTGTAACGAGGATATAAATCCCCCGCGGCTGAACCAGTGTAATCAGTACCGTCACCCCAACCATAAGGAGCGGCGGCACAATCAGTCTCAAGAGCTCATCATTGGGCTTTTGAGGCTCCTTGCTTGGCGGAGCAATCTGAATCTTGTCCTCTGAACTCCGATAGATAATCCGCGGTGAACGGTGATAGTCTGGATAGTCTGGGTAAAAACCATGGCGAGAAGCGCCCCGTAAGGTCAGGTTAGAACTGACCGTAGCTGGACCCGTCACCCAGATTTCTTCTGGATAGACCTTGAGACAAATACCTTCCAAGCTTAGCTCGTCGCCGGCTTCCAGCTGGATTTGGTCTCCTGCCCACTCAACGTGATTGAGGTAGACTTGACCTCGCATCTTGGTCAAAAGCCAAGAATCATTCGTTCGCTTCAAGAGCAACTCCAACGGCGCTTCCAGACTGATAGCTGCTCCCTTCTGGTCGCTGATGAGTAACTCTTTTCTGTCCAGCAGGTCATAAACAGCCGGTTCTGAATCAGATTGATACAAGGTCAGATTACCCAAGGTCAGACCGTCAGTTACGACACCCGTTTCTTCCCCCATCTGATAAAAGACTTGCCCTTTAGCTAGCTGAAGCTGGATAGGAGTCTCCTGATGGGGCAGATAAAGCTGAGCCTTCTCGCTCGCTGCCAAGAGAACTTTCTTGTCCTCCGTCAGCTGCAGCTCATAGCGCAGATGGTCTGTATAGATGATGATTGTCTTTCCCATACTTACTCCTTCGCGCTACTGCTAGATGACGCTTCACTGCTGGAGGAAGAGCTTGCTCCTGAAGAACCTTCCTCGCTAGAAGCGCTTGAGCTAGAATCACCAGTCAAAAGCTCCTTACGGCTATCCCAGTATTTCTTATACTCGCCTTCCAAGGACTCAAGCTTAGTCTCCCGATCCTTACCAGACAAACTATCGTCCTCACGCACCTTTTTCATCTCCTGCGTCAAGGCATAGATAATCAGATCTGAGTCATTAATCCGTTTGGCTGTGTCCAAAGCATCTTCAAAATCATTACGTCCAACTTGAATCCAGTAATTGAGATACAAATCATCTGATTTTAGTGTGACATTGTTCAGGATGACCTTACGCTGATCATCGGAAAATTCCAGCCCCTGGATATAAGAGTAGGCCAGTTCATATTTCTGTGTATTCGGCAGGCTCTTAGGAGAAATTCCCTCCAGTTCATCGATGACCTTGCTATAGTCCACTTTGATAAAGGCAGTATCCGCCTGTAACAGCTTTTCCTTGAAAGGATTCTGTATGAAAATCAGATAAATCAAAGGAATGGTCAAAATCACAACAGCTGCTGTCAGCCAGATGGTCGCCAGTTTGAAAATCTTATGCTGCCGCTTGGAGACCAATGTCTGCTTCTCTGCTTCTTCTGCAGCCTTTTCCTGATAGGATTTCTCCAAAACTGCAACCGCATCTTCCAGGCTGTCAGCCTCACGCAGCTCCACTAGGAAATCTGGCAGAGTTTCCAGTTCTAACGAGCCCTTGTAAAGCTCCATAAAGTCCAGATCTGCAAAGAGCGTCACCGCAAAGCACTTAGCCTGACGCAAAAAGTCCTCCCGAGAAATAGACTGAGGTGTCATGATACCTGGAACACCACGGTAAGCAATCTTCGCCTGCGCATCCTTGGTAATAAATAGATTGCTAGGATGCAGCAAAAAAGTAACCGGCAATTCCAGTGCCGCTTCCAAAGCAAACACATTGAGAGCCAGACGAATCCGCTCAGAAATCGTTCGCTTTTCAATCTCTTCTTTAGAAAGCCCTAAAGGCTCAATCTGATAGGTGAAATAGACACTATCATGGTCGGCCTTAGTCTCTTGCTCCAAGAAAAGCGGATGGTGCAGGTCCAAAAGCAAGAGCTCCCGCAAATCCTGTGTTGCCACATCCGAACGCTTCAGTGTTAGGCTCCAATTCTTGTCATTTTTTTCATAGATAAACTCTTGTTCAGCAAATACAAATTTTTCCTCAGTCACCTTAAATCTCCTCAATCTGTACTAAATCTCCTGTTGTGACTGGATAATCAGCCAAAACCTTGCCCTCATCCAGTATCAGCCCCTTGTTAATAATCCGCAGCTGATACTTATGGCGCTTTCCTTCGATATTGAAAATCTGATCAATCTCCCGAATGAAACGACGGACCTCAATCCGCTTAGGAATGCGAATATCCACATCCTTATCCCGCAAACGGAGGGTGATATTGATATGTCCTTCCATTTTATACTTCTCCCTTACTGATACGATAGCTGACAAAGACAGTCATACTGACCAAGAGTATGGCTGCTACAAAGTAGACTACTCCTGGCAGAAAATCATCCCAGCTGCTTTCATCATCACTTTTCAAACTCGTCTGCAGCTTGGACAATTTTTCCGTTCCCGGCTGAAAAAGCTCCTTGGAATGGTAAATATCCGTCGGCCCCTGTATAGCAGAAAACAGTTGTCCCGCTTCTGTGGCCAACTGTTTGTTTTGATACTGCTTCATTTCCTGAATTTTTTCCTGATTTTCAGCAACGAAAAGAGACTTGGTGCCTTCCGATTGTGCACCAAAGTTCAGTTCTTGCTCTTTTTCAATCCGCGAATTATCTATCTGCAGACGATTATCCTTCAGCTCATCTGCGGCGACAGCTGTCACCGCTAACGAACTTAGGAGTAGGAATAAAAACAGAATTCTTTTCATACTCTTTTAAACTTCCTCAGTTTTTAATGTTCTAGTCTTGATAAAAATATTAGCTGCAACCAGCAGAGCCAGCAAGACAATGAGACCAAAGATGGCAAAGAAACCAGCGGTCTTGCCGTCAAAGTAACCTGACAGCATGCCTTCTAGCACAGACAAGGCATTCAAACTCTTGATAAAGGCTGGGAAGCCAGTCAGACTAGCTGTCGTACCAATAGCATTAGATAGGTAGACAAAGCTGATAATCATGAAGAAAGCTAAGCCCATGCCCATCACGCGCAGATGCTTGAGGAATAAATACTGCCCCTGAATCAAGACAAAGCTAGCAACCACAATCAACAAGACCCAAGATGGAACATATTCCTTGCCGATATGAAGCTGCATGCTGGAGACAATCCCAATGACCAGACCAATCGTCAGAGACAGGAAGCCTAGAATGCCCACAGTCATAATATCTGTATCTTGTAGTTTATTAAGCTTAAAGCGATCTTTAACCTTGCGCACAATATTTTGCGTTGCAAAGATATAGGCCGTAAAGAGACTAACAACCTCCAACAAGAGAATCCAAGTAAATGGACGGTAAACATTGACAGTCGCTTTGACAGATGAAGAAGACTGAGCAACTGGATTAGACAGGAAGTCCAGTAACACTTCATTAGGAACCCCGTTCTCATAGGCATTATTAAGAACCTTGACAAAGGACTCCACAAAGTTGCCATTATCTTCCAATTCCTTATTGAATTGCCCCATCAAACTTTCAGCATTCGCAGACAATTTCTCTGTCGTTCCTTGTGCATTTTCCAGTTCACGATTGAAGCTACTGAAGATCTGGTTGACACTATCAGCTGCCTGCACATTGGTCTGTGAAGAAGACTTAACACCAGAAGTTGAAGACAGCAAGGATGAGAATTCTGAATTCAGAGATGACAAATCAGCATCCGTCTTATTCAGTGCATCAGTAGAGGATTCTCGTGAAGTCCTCATGCTTTCCACCTTCTCTGTCAATTGAACATACAAAGCCATCTGCTCCCTCATGCTGTCTGTCAGGGCCTTATTGCTATCTTCAATCTGTTGAAGATTAGCTGTTAAGTCTGGTCCCAATTTGTTCAGCTCACTCAGAGCATTATCCAATCTCTCTTTAATGCTTCCATTTTCTTCAGCTTTTTTCTGATTATCTTGATTTTGATTCTTATTATCTTGATTATTAGCTTTTTCAATACTGTCCTGATAGCCCTTAAGGTTGCTTTGAACAGCATCAAACATCAGATTAGACAAAGCCTTGGAAACATCTTCATTTTTGAGTTTGACAAAAGCAGAATAGACATCCATCAGATTTTTAGCATTTTGATAAGCAGAAGAAAGTTCTTGGACTTTAGCACCGTATAAAGCGGCAGCTTTTTGAGCTTCCTTTACATTCACAGGTGCGCTAGCAACCGCGACGCCATTTAAAGAAATATCAATTTGGGTATCGAATGGATTGGCTACAGCATCACTAGCCACACTGTATTGAACAGAAAAACTACCATTTGCATCTAAGTCAATCGCCTCACCAACTGTTACTGGTTTCCCATTGTAAGTAATAGAGTTAACTGTTACCCCAGCTGGTGAATGAACAGAAACAGTAGCTTTGCTGCCGGCTTGGCCACTAACCTGATCGGTAGTAGAACTGGCTGCTTGATTTGCCGCAACTGCTAGTGCTCCCAATTCATCAGCTCCATTTCCTTTTGCTCCCCCAAACTGCTGAGCCGCTTCATAATCAAAACCATTCATCGAAACAGAAAGTTCGAATTCCTTTTCAGCAGGATAGTTTTTTGGTACAGTCGCCAATGCTGCGATTATTTGGTTTCTCAGAATCTCTTCATAGCTATTGAGGGCAGTCGAACCATCCCTTCCGAGCAATGTTTCCAAAGTAATTGATGTATTTTCATCGACACCATAGTAGGATGCTAATTTTGTCTTAACAAATCCTTCAATGTTTTCTTTAGTTGTATGCTCATCCAATTTAGCACGTTCAGCCTTCAAACTATTTGTTAAAGCTGTTATTTGATCATTAACATCTCCAGTTAGTTGTGCATAAGACTTATCTGCACTTTCGGAAGAACTCAACTGCTTTTCCAATTCTTTAAGTGTCGTCTCCATTTTAGCATAAAGCTCTTGAGTATTATTATGGACAACTTTTTCGTCCATTTCCATCAGTTGCTTCATAAATGCGGCATAGTTAACTTGGTCATCCGCTCGCTGTTTGAGAAGACTATCAAAATTCTTTCCATAAGTGGCCTGAGAGTTATCCAAGTCGTCAAAAGCCTTAGCATAAGTCTCCAGAGTCGTCTTCAGAGAGTTATTGGCTTCGACAGATGAGGCAGACATACTAACCAACGTTGGGAAGATATTCTTAGACCCAATAGCAGACTCCAACAAGTTGGTTCGATAATTGCCAATATTGGTAATTTGCACCTCTGAACTAGCCTGCACATTTTGCTGGGCTGTATAAAGATTGCTCAGGATACTAGCCATATACATATCAACCAACTGGCTATTCAAATCCGCGATAATATCCTTAGCTAGATTATTAGCTTCATTTTCAATCTGCTGATTTCCAGCAGCATTGACCTTATAAGTGACGATTGTCCGATCTGCGCTGATAGCATTAACATCTAGCACCTTCTCTGAAAAGTCACTTGGAATCGTTACGACCAGTTGATATTTGCCATTTTCGAGACCAGTATCCGCAGCTCCACGCGTCACAATATACCAGTTTTGAGAGTCATCTCGTTCCAGATTCTTGACATAGCTAGCACCAAGATTGTACTCTTTCTTGTCAACCTTGACAGCCCGATCCTCATTGACAACCGCAACATTCAGTTTAGTCTTTTGGTCTGTTTTGATCTTGCTGTCTCTAGCACTGCTTGTATTCTTTTGCACTGCGACATTCAGCGTCACTACTGCAGCCAGCAAGGCGATAACCAAAACAACGTTTCCTATATACTTAAGTAATTTTTTATTTCCCATGGATGTAAATTTCTTTTTCTTTTTAAATTTCTTTAGTTTATTGTTACATAAAAAAGCACACAGAAAGACACAAACAGCTCTAACAGTCTAATTCAGATATTGATTCAGATTGTCAGAGCTTGCCTTTACATTGCAGCGATTTTCTTATCAAACATGAAAGAAACTGCCATTTTTTCATTTTTAATCTTTACAAAAATAGGAAGGCTCTTGCCTTCCTAAAGCCGTTATAACAAAATTAGTGAATTTGTGCAGCGATATCTTGGTCAGTTTGCTCAACAATGTCAGCAACTTTAACCAATTGAGCATTAATATCTTGAAGCAAGGTTGCAAATTCTCTGATTTTTGGAGTCAATTCATTGAATTGTGCTTCAAAGCTATCAAATGCAGAACCATCCCAGTTATCTGAGATAATACCTTGTTCACGAGTCAATTCATTAAGAACTTGAGTTACATTTTCAGAACCTTGAGTGTATCTTTGCGCAGATGTGCGTAGATCTTCTGGAGTTAATTTAATTTGTGCCATAGTTGTTTCTCCTTTAGCAAATTTATATAACGGGTACATTATATCAATAATCACTTTATGTTTCAAGCTTTTAATGATATTTTTTTCAAAAATATGTTGACACATTGTCAACCTGTTTCGTCGAATCTTTTGATACTATAACGTTTATGCCTGTTAGACTCAAGCCTTTAAAACCCCAATTTCTCAAAAATAAGCTGATAGTTTTCTTGGATTTGGTCTAGGCTAACAGTAATCTCTTCACGATTATGGTTGTTCTTAACAGTCACCTGACCGCTTTCCACTTCGCTTTCACCCAAGGTGATAAGAGTTTTGGCCTTAAAGATATCTGCGGATTTGAACTGAGCCTTGAGCTTGCGGTCAAGATAATCCCTCTCTGCTGCAAAGCCCTGTGCGCGGAGAGCCTGCACTAACTCCAAAGCTCTTCCATTGGCACTAGCTCCTAGAACAGCTACATACACATCCAGAGCGGTTTCAATCGGCAACTCTACTCCTTGCTTGTCAAGTACGAGAAGCAAACGTTCTAAGCCCATACCAAAGCCAACACCTGGTGTTTCAGGTCCGCCAAAGTAAGCCACCAGCCCATCATAACGGCCGCCAGCACAAATAGTCAGCTGACTGCCAGCCACCTCTGTCGTAAACTCGAAAATTGTGTGATTATAGTAGTCTAGCCCACGAACCATGTTGGTATTGATAACATAAGGAATCTGTAAGGTCTCTAGCATAGAACGAACAGCCGCAAAGTAGGCACAGCTTTCCTCATCCAGATAATCCAGAATAGACGGAGCACCTTCAACAGCGACCTTATCCTCGGGCTCTTTAGAATCCAGCACGCGCAGCGGATTCTCCTCCAAGCGCCGTTGGCTATCGGCTGAGAGGCTAGCCTTCAGTGGAGTCAGATAATCAATCAAGGCCTGGCGGTAAGCAGCTCTGCTCTCAGGATTCCCCAGCGAGTTAAGCTCCAAGCTGACATTGGTAATACCAATATCCTTGAAAAATTGAGCCGCCATGGCAATCATTTCTACATCTGTAGCAGGATTGCTAGATCCAAAGCACTCTGCACCAATCTGGTGAAACTCCCGCAGACGGCCAGCCTGAGGCCGCTCATAGCGGAACATAGAGCCCATATAATAGACTTTGACAGGCTTTTGCACTTCAGGAGCAAAAAGTTTATTCTCTACATAAGAACGCACCACAGGCGCTGTCCCCTCTGGACGCAGCGTGATATGACGGTCGCCCTTATCATAGAAGTCATACATTTCCTTAGTCACAATGTCTGTCGTATCCCCGACAGAGCGGCTAATGACTTCATAGTGCTCAAAAATTGGCGTACGAATTTCACCGTAATTATATTTTCTAAATGTCTTGCGGGCAAAGTCTTCTACATACTGCCACTTGGCTGATTCCTGAGGAAGAATGTCCTGAGTTCCTTTAGGTTTTTGTAATTTCATCTTCTGACCTCCGCCTTCTTTAGTACTTATATTCTATCATAAGTCCGCCATTTTGAGGAGCCCGAAAGGGATTTTTCATTTGGAAGAACTAAATCCGTTTTCATGTTCCAAAATAGCTTGAAAAAAAGTCTGAATTGTGAGAAAATAAAAACAATTCAACTCAGATAGAAGGGAATAGCCATGAGAGACGATATCAAAATCAATGATCGAGCAGCTGCAATTCAGGATAAATTGGTGGATAAGCTCGAGCGTATTTACGATCCGGATGTAGAGCTGGATGTCTATAACTTAGGGCTGATTTATGAAATCAACTTAGACGAAAACGGCCACTGCAAGGTTGTCATGACCTTTACCGATACAGCCTGTGACTGTGCTGAGAGCCTGCCCATCGCCATTATGGACTCTCTTAAGAAAATCGACGAGATTGAAAGTGCCTCTGTCGAGGTTACTTGGTCTCCTGCTTGGAAAATCACCCGTATCAGCCGCTTCGGTCGCATTGCTCTGGGAATCAGTCCTAGATAAGAAGACGACTAGTTCATCTACATTTAAAATAAAAATATCAAACCCGCTAGAAAAACTAGCGGGTTCTTTTATCATATATAAGCTATTTTTTACCAGTTTCTTCTGGTTTCCAGAAGTCTGTAACAGCACCTTTAGCGGCAGAGGATACCATGTGAGCATATTTACCAAGTACCCCGCGACTATAAAGCGGTGGGATGGTCGTTTCTGCCTTGCGTTTCGCCAGCTCTTCGTCAGAGACTGCCATGGAAATTTCCTTGGTATCTTGGTCAACCGTGACCATATCACCTGTACGGAGATAGGCAATCGGACCACCATCCTGAGCTTCCGGAGCAATGTGTCCGACAACCAGGCCGTAAGTACCGCCTGAGAAGCGACCATCTGTTAGAAGAGCCACCTTGTCTCCTTGACCTTTCCCTACGATGATAGAAGAAAGTGACAACATTTCTGGCATACCAGGGCCACCCTTTGGTCCAACGTAGCGAACTACAACCACATCGCCATCGACCACTTCATCGGCCAGTACCGCATCAATAGCGGCTTCTTCTGAGTCAAAGACCTTGGCTGGTCCGACGTGACGGCGTACTTTAACACCAGAAACCTTGGCAACAGCGCCGTCTGGAGCCAGATTACCATGCAGGATGATAAGCGGACCGTCTGCACGTTTTGGATTTTCAAGCGGCATAATGACCTTTTGACCTGGTGTCAGATCAGCAAATTCTGCTAGATTCTCTGCCACCGTCTTACCTGTACAAGTAATGCGATCTCCATGCAGGAAGCCGTTCGCCAAAAGGTATTTCATCACAGCCGGCACTCCCCCAACCTCGTAAAGGTCTTGGAAGACATACTGACCGGACGGTTTCAAGTCAGCCAAATGTGGTACTTTCTCTTGAATGACATTAAAGTCATCAAGCGTCAGCTCAACATTGGCCGCATGCGCCATAGCCAGCAAGTGCAGGGTAGCATTAGTAGAACCACCCAGAGCCATGGTCACTGTGATTGCATCTTCAAAGGCTTCACGTGTCAAGATATCAGACGGCTTCAGCCCCATCTTCAGCATTTTTACAACAGCACGGCCAGCTGCTTCGATATCCTCTTGCTTGTCTTTAGACTCAGCAGGGTGAGAAGAAGAACCTGGCAGGCTCATGCCCAGAACTTCAATAGCAGTCGCCATAGTATTGGCCGTATACATACCGCCACAGCCACCAGGACCAGGGCAGGCATTACACTCAATGCGTCGTACTTCCTCAGCCGTCAAGTCACCATGGTTCCATTTCCCGATTCCTTCAAAGACAGAAACCAAGTCAATGTCCTTGCCGTCTAGCTTCCCTGGCGCAATCGTTCCGCCGTAGGCAAAGATAGCAGGAATATCCATGTTAGCAATGGCAATCATGGAGCCTGGCATATTTTTATCACAGCCCCCGATAGCTACAAAGGCATCCACATTGTGCCCGCCCATGGCAGCTTCGATGGAGTCTGCGATGATGTCGCGTGAGGTCAGAGAGAAGCGCATGCCCGGCGTTCCCATGGCAATCCCGTCCGCAACCGTAATAGTCCCATACTGAACAGGCCAAGCACCCTCTGCTTTGATACCTTCCTTGGCCAGCTTGCCCAAGTCATGCAAATGGATGTTACAAGGTGTATTTTCCGCCCAAGTAGAAATCACCCCAACAATAGGAGTTTCAAAATCTTTATCAGTCATCCCCGTCGCGCGAAGCATGGCACGGTTAGGAGATTTAACCATACTGTCATAAATCTTACTTCTGTGACGAATATCCTTATCTGTCATTGCTTTCCCTTTCATTGCAGTAATCTTTGTGCTTTATTATACCACACTTAGGCTGTATTTTACAGAGGAAAATTTTTAAATTTTCAGAATTTTTCAGAAAATGAATTTTCCTCAAAAATCCTAAGCAATTAAAGCCTATTAGCTTAATTCCTTAAATAAACAAGTTCTCCTTAAAATATAGTAAAAATCTAAAAAGTGCGAACTAATTTACCTCCACGAATATCCAACACAATCACCTCAGAAATACCGCCTCTAGCGCTACCAGAACGCTCTCTCAAATCATAGCCTACTAGGTAATAACCATCCCAAAATTGACTGTAGTCTAACTTTTTAAGCTTTTGAAAAAAGACTCCGGGGTACTTATCTCTAGCTTTCTCATCATCATACAAATCATCAACTAATAGCTCATAGTTCACTCGAAGCTGCAGAGTATGTTTTTGCAGATAAGACTCAACATCAACATTATAATAACCATTGAGAGGCAAGCCTTTCTGCCTGTTCTTTTGGAAATCCTGAACTAGCTCTGCTTGCCCAGCATCTAGCATTTCTGAGGTTATTTGTCCGTCATCCTGATGAAGCACTTCCATTGTTTCACCTGAAATTTCTTTTAAAGTCAGATCCTCATCTTCTAGCTTTTTGAAGACCGACTTCATTTTCTTAAACTGATTCTGAACATAAGGCTGCTGCCACATGGCTTCCAACTGAATGCTATCATCTAAGCCTGTCTCAGTTTCCTCAGGTACGGGACTTAATCTTGAAGCTTCGTATTGCTTAGTTGTCGGATCATAATCCACGCTATCTGAGAAGGTCAAAAGTCTTCCATCAATCTTTTCTTTATAGTTAAAGTCCATGGTCTCCCCATAACCTGCCGGTCTATCGTAGTTTTTGACTGTCACTTTCCCCTTGTATCCCATTCTTTGGAAATCCATAGTCAAATGCTTTTCCACATCTTTCATAGTTTGATAATCACGAAAACTTTTCACTCCCCAAAAGATTAAAACAATACACATGATTCCCAGCCAGAATAGACCAAGTAATTTTAATGCTGCTTTCATAGTCCGCCTCCTTTGTTCCTATTATAGCATACGGAAAAACCGGTTTCTTTTAAAAACCTAAGCAGAAAAGATTTAAAAAAATCTGTCAAGTAACTTTACTTTACAAAAAAGTTTTGTTATACTGTTAAAGTTGATGAAAATCATCAAATTGAATCGAATTCATAAACTAAAAGGAGAAACAAACAATGGCAGTACCTGCACGTCGCACTTCCAAAGCGAAGAAAAACAAACGCCGCACTCACTACAAAGTGACAGCTCCAACTGTAACTTTTGACGAAACTACTGGTGATTACTCACGCTCTCACCGTGTATCCCTTAAAGGATACTACAAGGGCCGTAAGATTGCCAAAGCTGCTGCAGCAGAATAATAGAAGGGAGCTACCATGCGCGTAAATATCACACTTGAACACAAAGAATCTGGTGAACGCTTGTACCTTACTTCTAAGAACAAACGTAACACACCAGACCGTCTTCAATTGAAGAAATACTCACCAAAACTTCGCAAGCACGTTGTGTTTACAGAAGTTAAATAAGGTTTCATTACATTTCAGTACATACTGAAAACCCTGATTCCATGCGATTTTTGAAATTTTGAATTTCAGTACAAATCATTTGAAATCAGTTCCATGGCAACCTTTTTGGCAACCTTTTTTGAAATAAAAAAGAAAGTCAACAATTGAAGAATGAGAAGTCCTAGAAGATTCCTAGGGCTTTTTTTCATTCCTAAAAATGAGTGAAATAGCATAGTCTTTTCAATCATTTGTGGAATATAAAAATCTTCCTACACCATGTAAGAAGATTTTTGAATCTTATTCTATTTTTCAGTTACATAAATACGACACGAAGCGCCAGATATACTTTGTAAAAGTGGATATTTCCTTTCGTTCGTACTTTTATAGGAATTTTGTTCTTCTTCCGATATTTCTCTTACCCCTTTTAAAGCAAACCAAGTATAACCTTGTTCTATCTCTTCGAAAACATTCCACTGGGATGGAAGTGTATAAATATATCCATCTTTGACTTTCTCAGGAAAAACTCCATGCGCATCTACTTCTGCAAATAAAGATTTTGAACCGTCTTTCAAAGTAAGGATGATATTATCGATTTTTTCAACTTTTTTCCCAACTTTTGTATTATTTTGTGTTGGCACAGTGAATAATACTTTATCACCATGACACTTTGCATGGAATAAGTGAGCATCAAAGACGCTAATTGCAGACATTTTTTCGTCATATTGACTACCTAGACGATATACTATTGTTGTTACTTCTGCCATTTTCCTATCTCCTTCTATGTTTTCCTTTATATCCCAATCCTAGACCTACTAGCAGGCTAAGTCCTAGTAAACCGAACATAGATTCTCTTGAGCCTGTGTTTGGTAGTTGCTTGCTTCTTTCAACCCTTGAATAAGTTACAGGAACTACTTTAGAGTTAGTAGGCACTTCTTTAACCGCTGCATCAACAACATCTACAACATTACCTTTAGCATCAAGAACTTCTTTAGGTTGACCACCGTTTTTACGGATTTCATTAGCCTTATTTTTCAAATCTTGCAAACGTTTAGCATCAGCTTCAGCCTTGTCTTGTTCATCTTTAAGTTTAACTAATTCATTGTACTTAGCAACCTTTTCTTTAGCTGTTGCCTGCAACTTAGAAAGTGCTTCTTTAGCAGTTTCCAGCTCAGCACGGACTACCCCTGCCTTAGCTTGCGCATCAGCAAGTTTAGTATTCAACTCCTTAAGAACAAGGGGAGCGTTTACAAGTGCTTTTTCAAGAGCATCTGCTTTAGACTTAGCTTCATCAGAAGATGTTTTAGCTTTATCACGTTCAGCAATAGTATTTGCCAAAGCAAGTTTCGCTACTTCATTAGCTTTAGTAAGGACTTCAAGCTCTTCGTTAGCCTTAACTACTTCAGCTTGAGCCTTTTTGTTAGCAGATTTAGCTTTGATAAGCTCAGCCTGAGCTCTTGCCAATGCATTAGTTTTATCTACCGCACTAGCTTTAGCTACTGCAAGAGTTTCTTTAGCAGATTGAAGAGATACCTTATCAGCATCCAACTGTGCTTGAGCGTCTACAATAGCCTTTTCAAGAGCTGGAATATCTACTGTACCATTAGTAAGGTCAGATAGACTCTTCTTAGACGCTTCGAGAGCCTGATTAGCAGTGTCATAAGCAGACTGTGCAGAATCAAGTTCTGCTTTAGCAGTCTCATCAGCCTTAACAGCCTCATCATACGCCTTTTGTGCATTTGCTACTGCTTGTGGGTCAACTACAGTCTTTGTTTCAAAGATAGGTGTAGTTGTTGTTTTTCCGCCAGTAGTAGTCTGATAAGGGTTTTCAATAGCCTTACCATCAGTATTAAGCATCAGAGCGTAAGTACCTGGCGCTGTATACCCCAAGCCGTTGAATACAGTGTAGAAGTCAAACTCCAGACCTACTGAGTTATACTTGTTATTAAGACCAAGAATACTTAAAGCAGAGTTAAAAAGAGTCTCATGACGACCTGCAGTGTTTACAACAGAACCTGTACCTGTAGGAGTGTAAAGCATCTTACCTACAAAGCCCAAGATATTAGCCTTAAGGTCAGCCATAGTCTGGAACGCACCATTGTTGTTAGCGTACTGAATTTGGTTTGCAAGTGGAGTTGACAACAACTTACCTCTACCCTGAGCTTTTTCAAGATATTCCACTTTTGTCCCAGAGTTAGTTACACCCTTAATAGACTCAGGTCCCCAGAATCCATTAGCACGAAGCTGTTGTTCGTTCATATCCTTGTATTCAGGGAATGAATCGTTGAACAACTTACGGATTGCATCTTTAGTAACTGCTACACTTTCTGTAGTTACTTTCAGAGGTTCTGTACCCACTTTTGAGCGCAAATCGTTAACCAATGCAGTATAGAACAGAGCCAAATCAGTCAACTGCTCATCGGTAAGGTCATGGACAGACACCTTAGTAGTCTTGTCAGTATTTGAGAATTGTGGGTCGTAGTTCTCTTTCCAACTACGGAACGATGTCAAGTCTGGCGCTGCAATATCAGCCAATGAGCTTCCTGGATAATCTTCCAGACCATCAGCAATAGCTTTACGAACTGCGGAGTGCAATCCTTTACCCTCTGCTAAGGCTTTGATAGCCTTCAAGTAAGCGTCAGAGGTTACTACCCCATTACTTTGGAAAAAGTCAGAAGTAGCTACACCCTCCTTAAGAGTTGCCTTACCACCAGTTGTTACAGTTTTAGTACCAACCTGAACCTGTTTAGTTGTACCTTCCTTAGCTACATCAAGAACTTTTTTAGCGTCTTCTACTTTCTTAGTAGAATTAGCTTCAGTGGATTTAGCAACATCTAATGCCTGTCTAGCAGACTCTGCTACCTGAGTTGCACCGCCTACAACTTTATTAGCATCTTCAATAGCCTTAGCTTTATTAGCTTCAGCAGACTTAGCAGTATCCAAAGATTGCTTAGCCGTATCTAAGGATTTCTGGTCGTCAGCTACCTTTTTAGTAAGAGAATCCACATCTGATTGCAGTTTAGCGGTATCAGTTGATGAATTTGAAAGGTTATCTACCTTCTTCTGAGCATCAGCCACAGCACTTGCAGTTTTATTAGCATCAGCTTCAGCCTGATTAACAACAGTTGTTTGGTCTGCTACCTTTTTAGCAGTATCAGCCTGACTCTGTTCAGCAGACTTAACGGAGTCCTCAGCCTTAGCAAGCTCATCTAATTTAGTTTGAGCTGCCTGTTTAGCTTCATCAACCTTAGCAGGTGTAACTGTTTCTACTTCTTTAATTTGATTTGTAGTGTCATTAACAACTTTATCAGCCATATCTACTGAAGATTGAGCTTGAGTCACTACCCCTTGTTGAACCTCTACAGCCTGATTAGCAGTATCCGCTTGAGACTTAGCTTCTGCTACTTGCTGCTCTGTTACTTTAGCAACAGGGGCATTAGTCTTAGCATTAGGATTTTCTACAGTTTTAACAATACTCTCCTTAGCATCTGTACCTACCTCGTCAGCACTTACCGTTGTAGATACCCCATATACAGACGACAAAGCCAATACAGATACCACAGCACCCGTGCGTAACTTCTTAATGGTACCATGACCATGAGTTTTAGAATTTGACATAATGTTCTCCTTTGTTAAATAAATAAGTCTCAAGAGACTGTTTTATAAATATTATATCACATTTGCAGTCTTTAGAATTATATTATTTTTAAAAATTCAGTCTTTAATGGGTGGTATTCTAATTAAAAGAAACTTGTATGATAGTTAAGAGGTGCTATCATGACTAAAAATATGAATTTAAGAGAGTTTGTTGCTAAACAAATCAGACATTTAAGACTGAAGAATGGAATGACTCAAGAATATCTAGCAGAAAAAGCTGATTTAGGTTTCAATTACATTTACCGTTTAGAAAATAAACAGTTAAACGTTAAAATAGAAACCATTGAAAAAATCATGCAAGCACTTGAAGTTGACGTGAATACCTTTTTCAATATTGAAAATCAGAATAAAGGCAAGGAATTTGTGCAACTCATTGAAGATATTGAAAATCTCCCAAAAGAAAAAAGAGAGCCTACTATTAAAGCCCTCAGAATATTGTTGAAACAGATAAAATAAGCCAAGTCGAAAAACGACTTGGTTTTTTACATGCTTATTTTATATCTATATAATTATCAAATCCATTTCGTGATTGAACCGATTTAATAAACTTTTCCATATTCTCCCAATCCTCATATTCATCAACTATCTTAAACAAATCCAATCGTTCAGCTACTTGACAAAATACCTCTAGATTTTCTTCTGATTCAAAAATCTTTTCGATTAAAGGGAGGTAGTCCATTGCTTTTTCTATTACATTAAATTTAGTAAATATTTGATATTGATCATCTCTTTTAGAAATATAGTCATAAAAAAAGCTATTCCAGATGACCCAAGCATAATCCAAAGTTTTTGTCCTTTTACTTGTATTTTTTAGGATTTTTAAACTAGACTGACTGGATTTTTCCAGTGATTGGATAAATGTCGCATTGACTATTTTTTTTAAATCTAACTTATCTAACTTATCAGAAAGTATCCTATTTACCTCTTTGACAGTATTGTCATCTCCGTTCTCAATTTCTTTCGAGATTATTTCGGCAAATTTTTCTAATTTTGTTTGCCTATCACCATTTGATTCAGAATCAAACGAGGGGAAAATTTCTAAATAGTTATTATGAGACACGACCTTTCCAGACAACAAATTTTCAGCCGTTTTTTCATGTACGTGCAAGTGCTCTACTAGATAAGCGACTTTGGCTTCATAATCTCCGCTAATACCTTGTTCTTTCTTAAAATCTTGAAAATCTTGCATTTTGTGCATCAAATTGAGAGTCACTGTAACTAACATACGTTCTTCTATTTTAATTTTGTTTTTCATAGAAACATCTCCTAAAGTTAAAGTATCTTATTTTATCACATAAAATATAGAGATTTCAAGAAGGGAGAAAGCTTTTAGGGTAAAACGTTTTCAAAAAATAATGATGCTTGATTAAACTCTATCATGCTAAATTATAGTTTTTTTTAATCTCTAAATAATAGTCTTTATAATCCAGTATTTACAAGGGGTTATGAGTTCATCAAAAATTCCACAGTTTCCTAATTTTTAAACAAAAAAGATTATATCAAAAATATAGCATTTCTTAGGTAAACATATTTTTTTAGTTTTTATACAATAATAATGTGAGATAGCTATCACACACTAATACATACCTTCAATAAATTTGAAAAGCCGTGAATTTTTTGATGTATTTAATAAAACGGTTAGAAAAGAGGTAGCCTGTGGAAGCTACACAAACAACAATACAAGGTCGTCTTATCGGCGCATCGGAAGTAAAAGATTTTACTTCTGGTCTCAGCACTGGTCAAACCCAATTAACTATCGGTGTACGAACTCCAGACGGTCGGTTCAATCAAACAAATATCAAGGCTGATATGGTTAATGTATCTGACTTTGCAACTTTGTTTGATGAAAAAGTCGAAATTGTTCTAGAGAATGTTTCTATCACTGCATATACCAATGGGAATCGTGCTGCACTCTCAGTAAAAGCTAAGTCTGCTTTTATTGAACTTGTTTAATGGATAGTGGGGAGTATTTCCCCTTATCCATAGAAAGGAATTGTTATATGTCATTTATATCATGGCTAATTATCTTATTTACTGGATTTCTTTATTTAGCTCTTAGGATTAGTGAAACTATCGAAAAGCAGAGACAGGCTCAGATGCTTCAGTTAAACCTCCCAGCAATCACAGCAGATATTGAGCAGGTAATTGAAGACAGCGCCACTGTTTCAGGTCAAAAACTTCTTTTAGATAGGCGCTACATTCGATTTTTGCAAAGTAGCAATGACAATCGTTCTTACCTTGTTAGTTTTCCTATTATGCTATCTAAGAAGCCTGTTGATGAAGAAGAAGAAAGCTATATCCAACAAGTCTTTTTAACACAGTTTAGCAAAAACCTAGCTGAATCTACAACCTATGAAAGCTGGTCCGACAAAGGACACAGACTGCAATTTGACACTCAATTTGGAAAAATTTTACGGTATAACAAACAATATTACCTTAATCTCCAAATGTCTTTTTCCTACATTTAGAAAGGCACTATACATGAAATGTTTTCTTGATGCAAGCCTATATGACTACGGGGCTCCATTCTTTTGGGATATACCCGTGGAGCGTGTGCCCCATGCTCTATTGGTAGGTTCCAGTGGTTCTGGAAAAACTTATGCGACAAAAATTTTCTTAGCTCGTTTTGCTCATAGTTACCCAAAATCCCCATTCCTTATTGCGGACTATAAGGCTGATTCTGACTTTGCCTTTTTAAATGACTGCAAAACTTTTAAGCGTTTTGATTCTGTATCAGACATATTAAAAATTGGCTTGAACATTTTAGAAAATCGTCAAAAAGGAATTGATAAATCACGAGAATTTGTTGTTATCTGTTTTGATGAGTTTAATGCGTGGCAAAATAGCCTTGACAAAAAGGAGCGTGAGCAGGCAATTAAAGACTATACTCGCTTAATTCAGCTAGGACGCTCCTTTAGAATCTATGTGATTATTTCGCAGCAAGATGCTCATAAAAGTTCACTTGGTCTATCAAGGGATTCGATAGGTACAGTGATTGCACTAGGCAAACTCTCGAAGGAAACTGTCTCAATGCTCTTCTCAGATGAAAAAGAAAACATTGTGAGAAACAACCCTCGAGGTGTAGGATACATGAAGATAGATGGGCAAGATAGTCGTCACATCATTGTACCAAGTTATAACATGCTTCCTTTAGAAAACCTGATTCGAGAAGCTGTTAATCGTTCAGACCGCTATTTCTATTCTGATGAGACAGTTGCCGAGGGGTAGCCTTGCGGCGGAAACGCTGGCTTACTGTCTCGCCAGCTTTAGCTGGCTGTTATACGGGGGACATGTAAAGACCCCCGTTCCATTTGACCTTGTTTTTTAAAGCTTTGCAAATTCCACTTTAGGGAAACTATACTCTATTGCCTTAAAGAGTTGTTATATCAACGTTATTCTACAACATTTTATTTAGGGTGACTACCTCCTAAAACTGTAGAATAATAAAAGCATAGGAATTTTGCTACATTACAATAAATAGTTAACCAAAACAATATTTACCGCCCAGTTAACTTTAACTCTTTAGGCGGATAGAAAGAAGATAAAATGATTTGTAGAAATGAAATTGAAAAATATCTTCAAAAAGATAACGACCGTAACCCAGTCATTATGACCAGTGTCGATGAAGCTACATTTGTCATCAAACCGACAGAAGATACTGTGGGAGAATACCCAGATAATTGGTATCAATTTGCTTTATCGCTGTCTGAAACAGTAGCAGAAAAGCTATCCCTCCCAGTTCTCTTTGGAAATTATGTTCCACTGGAAACCCCGCCAGCAGGCTATACAAATGGCTTTACCTTTCAACATTTGCCCTATTATTTTGCCATTGCATGGCATGAGATGAATTTCACGATGGGCATTATCCTGAAATTTTCTGCATCGGCTTTGTCTCACTATAAAGCCTCCTATCAAGACTATTATAGTGAAGCAGTTGACATCCACAATATAGCACAATTGCTATATACTGACTATTATGATTTGCGCCTTTCTCGTATTGACCTTGCTGTTGATTACTTTAATTATCCAATGTCGGTCAATGACCTGTATCAAGGGCTGAAAAACAAGCGATATATCATTACTAATCATAAGGGACGTAAAAATATTTCTAACATCAGCGCTCAAGAAGTAAATGGTCAAGCGCAAACGATGTATATCGGTAGCAAGAAAAAGAATGTAAATGCTCTGCTGCGTATCTATAACAAGTATCAGGAACAATTAGACAATCAAGGTCGCTATATGCACTTAACTAAGTATTGCAATTCTTGGGTACGTATGGAAGCTTCTTACAAAGGAACTTATAGCAATCAAATACTAACCTTACTTCTTGATATTGATAACCCTCAAGATTTGAGTAAACTCATTGTCAACAAAATGATTGATAAATATTGTTTCCATGATGCAGAGACTGGTCAACCGTTGCAATTCACTAGTGATTTACTTAAAGGGGCTGGCATCTTCCCAGAGCTTGAATCTTTGAACTCTCGTAACAATGACCTTTTATCAACCATTTCATATTTAATGAAGGGTAGTGGACTCTTTCCTCTTCTAACGAAAATTGAAAAAGTCTGGGGCACTCAAGCCCGCAATCACTTCATCATCAGGCTCATTCAAGAGTATGAGACCAACTACACCCCCAACCCAGACGTAGGGTTATGGTTAAATAAATTTAGTAGGGAACTTGAGAAATTTAATTTTGAAGATTTTCTTGAAGATGCCTTTCAAATTTTTTACCAAAAAAACAACATCACTCCTAAAGATTCCGCCAAGAAGCCTAAAAGTGATGTTGCGGATTAGCGAGAGATAAGCAGTAGCTTACCCCTACTGCTATTATCTCATATTTCAATTATATTTACCAAAGAAAGTGAGAATAGTATGTCTAGCAATAATTTTGATTTAAAGCAAATTGAACTCATGCTTCTTACTGTTATTGACCTACTAAAACATTTAAATAGTGAAAAGAATAGAACTGGTATTATTTATACTCAAAAAGAGTTATTAGATCTACTGAGTATATCTCCAAATACATTGAAGTCATGGGAAAATAGAGGTCTTAAACGTTTAGAACCACCTATTGAGGGTACTAGAACCGTTTACTATCATATTGATACTGTTTTAGAGTTTTTAAGCCACAACTAGAAGTGAAATGTGCTAAAATAGGAGTATCAAAAAAGAAAGTGAGATACTATCTATTTTAGCTTTTTTCAATTCTTCGATTGATTGAAGAGAGCAGCAATGAATATAGAAAAAATTATCCATAAAGGAAAAACCGTCCTCAAGAAAGTAAAGGACAATGGCGAGATTAGTTATTCAGCAAAGAGCATCTATCTAGGCTTAGATATAAAGACTGGAAAACCTGTAAAAACAACCGTAACAGCTAAAACCCTACGCTCCTTAGACCGTAAAATTATTCAAGCTAAAATTGATTTTGAAGAAAGTGGTTCAACAAGGAAAGAAACTTTTAGCATTGCTACCTTGTCAGATTTAGCTGAACTGTGGTTCTCCAACTACGAGACTTGGGTCAGCTCAGATAACACTCTAAACCGAGTGAGGAACTATCTAGATACCTATATCCTCCCCCAATTTGGGCAATATCAGCCTGATAAAGTTACTTCGTCTGATATTCAAAACTGGGTTAATGAGCTTGCAACAAAATCAAAAGAATCTGTAGATTCTGGAATAAAAAGAGCTGAAAAAGGCTGTGCTAAAGATTTTGGAGCTATTGCCCATAAATTAAGTGATATTTTTGATTTTGGAATAACACACTTTGAATTAAAGCATAATCCTGCTCAATCTATCAAAATTCCCCCAAAACCTAAAAGCAATCAAAAACGCATTATGGTTCTTCATGATGAAGATTTAACTATCTGGCTAAATTTCGTTGATACTTTACCTAATACTAGGGCTAATCGGCGATTTAAAGTTATCTGCGACAGTCTACTTGCTTCAGGAATGAGAATCAATGAGCTATTAGCTTTGACTATCTATGACCTTGATTTTGAAAGTTCTGAAATATTAGTCACTAAAACTCTTGTTTGGAAAAATGCGAAACCTAAGTTAGGATTAAAAGGAAAGGTTGTTTGTAAAAATACTCCTAAATCTGATTCAGGTAATAGAAAAATAGCTGTTCCGTACCAAATTATTGAGCAACTTCAAAACTTCCATGATGAAATGAATCTTTATTTCAAGAAGAACGGTCTTTCAAAAAGTAAGTTGATTTTCCCAACTATCTACGGAAACTATATGTGCGATAGGAATGAACGTTCGACACTCAAAAGACGATTACAGGAAGTTAATCTACCTGACTATGGTTTTCACTTGTTCCGTCATACACATGCTTCTATGATGTTAAATGCTGGTATGAATTGGAAAGAGTTACAGGTTCGTATGGGACATAAGTCTATCAAGACTACTATGGACATATATGCCGAGCTTGCCCCTAAAAATCAAACACAAGCGGTAGATATTTATCTAAATAAAATTGCGGAGCTAACCTCATGAAATTCATGGCAACCTTTTTGGCAACCTTTAACAGTTTTATCCAAATCAATAGCTTATAAACCTTGATTTAATAAGGTTTATCACAACTAAAATAGATTTTAAGTATTCCTTACAGAGGTTAAATAATTGAGATAAAGAAAATCCTTTGAAATCAAAGTTTCAAAGGATTTTTCTTTTTGCTTCAATCCCTAGCTGAACAACAAACTTAATACTAGGTCTCAAAAAGAATTATGCCTCCTCTTTCTGTCTGAGTTCAAAGAGGTCTTCTACTTTTAGATTAAAAACTTGAGCAATTTTGAGAGCCATTTCCAGCGATGGATTGTAGCGGTTATTTTCCAAGTGCAGAATTGTCTCGCGCCTCATGCCGATGCGGTCGGCTAGCTCCTGCTGGGTCATGCCCATGGATTCGCGAACGGATTTTAGATTGGTGATAATCTTGCTTTCTTTGGCCATGGTTATCCTCTCCGTTCTAAGATAAGATAGACAACTGCAAAGATGCAAATCAAGGCAGCTATGCTAATAAAGATCTGGCCCATGTAAAGAGTGAAAGAACCCATGTATCCGATGATAACTGCTAGGATCATCAGTGCGCCTAGTATAAAGACAAACATCAAGCTAGCTGCCTTAGCTAGATTAGCATAGAAGCGTTCGTCTGGAGTTTCCTTGACATTTTTCAAAGAGAAAAAACCAAATACAATCACTTCAATAACGAGGCCAACTCCCAAAATCCATTCTTTAACGCTGGATCCTTCACTTGGGGTCGCAACCCAAATCCCTACTGTATAAAAAATGGTTGCTGCAAACAAAAGCATCGTGTACAGCTTAGCAGACAAGTCAAAAATAGTCTTTTCCTTACCTTTCTGACTCTTAGGTGGCCATGGTTTCATGTGCAGCCAGCCCCAAATAGCTACAATCTGACCTAATACTGAAATCCCAACAATAATCAACTTGGGCCCCCAACTAAGATTAGAACCAAATAAAACAGTAAAATCAATAAAGAGAGCTGCGGCAATCATCGCAATGAGGCCACCCGTTTTTTGACTTTTTTTCATGATAGACTCCTTTCGTTTTGTTAGAAATATTTAACACTCCTTATGTTATAAATATATCACACTTCAATTTGGAAAGCAAGTATTTATGTGCTGAGGTGGCAATTATTTGAAAAAATTCTATAATAAAAGCCCTTGCCAGATAAATAACCAGCAGGGGCTTGTGTTTCTTTTGATTATTCAAGAGTAGCAAAGTCCCTTATTCCATCTCTCTGAGATAGTTCAAAGCTTCGTTGAAGGTTTTGACAGGGACGATTTTCATTTTACTCTTGATTTTGATAGAAGCACGAAGTGCCTCATGGTAATTAGAGCGCAGCTTGGGATTGTACTGGGCAATATCGGCATCAATGGTATCATCAGGAACAAAGAAAATCTCAGCGCCTGCCTTATCTGCAGCCATGACCTTCATCTCTATCCCGCCAATCCGGCCAACATTTCCCTTGTGGTCAATCGTTCCAGTACCAGCAATAGTTTTTCCTTTAGTAATATCTTCAGACACGAGCTGGTTGTAAAGCTCCAAACTGAACATGAGTCCACCAGAAGGACCTGCTACACCGTTGCTCTTAAACTCCGTCAGAGGATTCATGGCAACACTGGCTTTAGAACCCAATTCGATTCCCAAACCAGGCTTACCAGTTGTCTCATCCACAATCACAGGACCGCTAGCCAAACCGATTACACCATTACGGCTGTACTCAATTGATACCACATCGCCGACTGTCCGCTGTTCCATCTGATCAACGATGTCGTATGGGCTAGTGTAAGTCTGATTGTCAATCTTTAAAATCACATCGCCTTTCTGCAACTCCTTTGACAGAGGTGTCTCGCTGCTGATGCCACCTACGTAAATCTCTTTATGCCTAATCTCAACTGTACGACCAGCAGCCTGATAAGCCACCTGCAAGGCATTGAGATGGGAAGATCCCATAGTGCTGTTCTCTCGCTCTTCCCGTCCCTTCTCCTTATCGAAATAGTTTTCAGGAACAGAGACATACTCTGTTTCCAGCCTGTAATTAGGCAGCAGAGTCAAAAAGAGACTGAACACTCGGGCCTTGGAAACACCAACAGCCATGACATAGATTTTACCTTTTCCTTTATCAGTTCCTCCTTGAACTTGGACAAAGTCTTTGGCATTCAAAGCCGGCCTCACGGTCTCTAATTCATAAGGGAGAGGAATAAAGCCAATCCCAGTTAGCACCAAAGCTGTTATTAAGATTCTTGTTACTGATTTCATATCCTTCCTCTTGTTTCTATCAAGTATTGTCTGGTCTTGCTACTTCCTAAATTAATCACCAAAATCCACCACTTCTGCATCATTTTCCATCAGAGTATCAGCAAAAACTGTCCGAACAACCAGAACAAATACACAGTAAAAGCTACTGAAAACTAGGACAGGAATCATCTGAATCAAGCCAAGTAAATCATCCAGTTCCCCCAGCAAGGGACCAATATACTGCCTTATCAGATCCATCAGGAGATGAGTACCCAAGCCAATCAACCCACCAAAAGAAGCTAGAAAAAAGCTGAGCAGAACATAACGACCCCTGCGCTCCTTCATCAGCAGGACTGACTTTCTCAAACAGCCATAAAAAGAAAGCGGCTTGGCTAGATTGTCCCTGGAGCTAGTGTCCTGAATGATATAAGACAGCAAAAAGAAGTGTGAATCAACCAGATAAGTGAAGAGCAGGTAAAAAACCATGAACAAGAAAGGAAAGAGAAACTGGAAAATCACAATGGCCTCTGGACTTACTGCCCTCCGATAAAAGGCAAAGAGACTAGCCACCCCAAGATTGATGCCAATTGCCGACCAACCCATGTACAGAATCAGGACTTGGACTGCACTGACAATGAAGGAATAAAAGAGGCGAGTAAGCAAGCCATCCGAGATACTGTACCAAACCGCATAGCCAAAATAGAGCTTAACCATCTGCGGATTTCGAATCACTGTCAAGGCAAATTTATTGACATAAGCAAAACCGAAGGCAATTATAAATGCCAAACAGGTCAAGACTAAAATAGACCGGTAAGACCAACTCGAAACCAGCGGAAAAAGAAACCAGCCCAGCACTGCAAGCGGGATTCCGACCAGCAAAAGGCCTTTCAGCCAAACAAAATAATACTCTGTAACAAAAATCCAAGCTTCTCTGAAAACCCTTGTTACTTTTACATCATTCATCGTTCATTATCCTAAATCCTAAAACCCTTTCTAATTTTTTCATAAATATTAATCTCCAAAATTAACTATTTCCCGATCATAAGACATCAGGATGTCGGCCATAACCGAACGGGCTGCCAAGGCATAAATCAGTAAAAAGCCATTAATCATACTAACAATCATTCCCACAACATTAGATACGCCATCGCCAAAAAGTATACTCAAAACTTCTATTAGACCCAAGACTACAGGAATAAGCTTTAAGACAAGCTCTACCAGTAAGTAACGCCCCCTCTGACCATTCATACGAGAAAAAGACTTGCCCAAGCTACCAAAGGCAGACAGAGGACGCAAGAGGTTATCAGAGGAGTTGGTATCCTGAATAATATAGGGCAACAAGAAGAAGTGAAAGACGATAAAATAACTGTAAAACAAATGGAATACCAAGTTAAACATTGGTGCTATTAAAAAAACCAGGAAGAGCATGCTAGCCATTTTCTCTTGATTATTTGCGACCCAAATAAGCCAAGTTCCCAGAATCTCTTGAAAATTTGCATCTGACATCAAGACATTATAGGAGTATACTAAAAGAAGTAACATAGCCAAGAAAAAGATGAAGACATAAATAGACATAGAAAGCAAACGCCCAAAAAAGCCATCAGAAATACTGTAGCCAACAGCCCTCCAGAAGTTTCGCCGCACCATCTGCGGATTACGAACCATGGTCAAGGAAAACTTATGGATATAAGCAATCACAAAAGAACATAGAAATCCCAGCATAATTATACTTGGAAGAAATGTAGAAGTCAATGGAGAAAAAAATAGAATTAACAGCCCTAGAATAAAAAATGGCAGTTGAATGATAGCAAGCCCTGCTGTCCATACAAAAAAGTAATCAACAGTCAGTCCCCAGGCTTCCTTTAACACATCGCTTACGTCAAACTTTCTTTTCATAAATCCCCTAATTAAGTCATTTTTCGCCATAAAAGACGATGTAGATGTAGCAGAAGCAATTTTTTTATTTTTTAGTCCCGTGAAGATGATTAAGAATTTTTAGAGCCCCAGAGAGCAGCAAAAACTCCGTCAATCACCTCACCAAAAGAAATTCTTTCTATAATAAAGCAAGCTGAGACATGATTGTCCCAGCCTCCTTAACCTTTTTTCAAAAAATTTCGAATACGAATCATAATCTTGCTTGACCAAGTTTTGTCAGATGCGTACCTTACATTGATAGCAGCCATGCTCTTACCATTGTAGAACTGACCGCCAGGCTTGAGATAGTGCTCGCTGAGATAGCGGGCAACGGTATCTATACCATCGTCAAATGTTGCGAAATTTCCTGCACTGGAAAAAGGACTGGAGTCATAAGCCATGAAACCAAACAAGTTGTGCTTGGCCTGAGCAATTTGACTGCGGCCGTAATCCGATTCGTGAATAGCCAGCCCTACGAGAAAAATTGCATTAACTCCATGATCTTTCTCTGCTTTTTTGAAAGCTTTTCCCAATCCAGCCATCGGTGTGCCAGCCAGACGACTATCAATGAAATCGGCTGACACTGTGCTTGGCACTGTTACATCTTCTGAAAAGACGACTGCTCCTGTTTTCTTGGCCTGAAACTGATCTGACACCTGCACTAAAGACGGATCCAGACTGGCCTTTTCATTTGCCGCTAGGTGGCTGACAGGCAGTACACTGCCTGAAAGAACAGTAGCTGTCGCTAATACTATGATAACTTTTTTCTTCCTAAACATTTTTTCTATCCATTTCTATGTCGCTTTTGGTTTCCTAGATTCCTCCCCAGAAATATAGGATGACCGCCATGATACTCATAGCAGGACCAAAAGGGACTTCTTCTTTCAACTTAAATTTGAATTTCTTAAAGATGGTTGCGATTAAGAGAATCGCTCCAGCCACAAAGAAAGAACCATATCCCAAAATCAGCGTATTCAAGGGGCTAAACCAACTGCTCAGGGCTGCTAGGTAGAGAATATCTCCCATCCCGAAAGCTTCTTTCTTGTAATAAGCCTTGGCCCCAAAATAAATGAGAGAGTAGAGACCAGCGCCGACTAGCAGCGAAAAAAGCAGTTCCCAATTGAACTCATTGGTAAAAAACGCAACAGCCATGCGGCCCAGCCAGAAGACCAGCAGAACCGAGTCCGAGATGTACTGAGTATCAAAATCAATATAACCGATAATGAGACAAAGCGACACCAAAAGACAGGCTGAAACAACCATCCATGGCCCCTGATCTTGAAAGATCAGATAAGAGGCCAGCCAGAGCATACCCGTCAGGAGCTCCACAATGAGATAGCGCGGTGAAATCGGCTCCTTGCAGTGCTTACATTTAAAGCCCTGCATGATAATCGACACAACCGGAATCAGCTCCACCGAAGTCAAGACATGACCGCAGGACGGGCACATAGACCGACCTTTGGCAATGCTCTTTTCCAGCGGAACACGGTAGATGACGACATTGAAAAAGCTCCCAAATACGACACCTAATATAAATACTAAACTTGCAATCATAATTTTTCCCTTTTTATACTCTTTGAAAATCTCAGATGACGGTGTCAAACTTAGACTTCCCTTGAGTATCACTTAGATGCCAGAATGATGGATACTTGCCCCTCCTCCAAACTTAATGAAAATACCATATCTGTTTCTGTATTGTTTTGAATGGTCAATTCGGTCAAACCTTCAGTCGGCGTTCCGATGTTGAAATACTGTCCTCGATAGGAAATAACATTGGTCCGTGAAAAGGCGAGCTGCTGAATGGCATCTATAATCTGCTCAGCACCCTGACCGTAAACTTCTTTATTATCCTTGTCCTTGACTGGCAGGTAGCCAGACTCCGCATTCAAAGCGCCAAGCAACTCTGAGATAGACTTGGTCTCGCCAGGAGCCAAGTAAACATTCTGCAACTTGTAAAAAGCTGTCTTCATGTTTTGAGCTTGGGCAGCGTTGGTCGGCAGTGGTACTTCCTTACGCTCTATAAAGTGCGTATATTGGCTCAGAAGTTCACTCTGATCTTCTGCTTCAACAGGCGTGCTCTCAACCTTGACATCATCAAATTTACCAGTCTTGGCAATCTCCTCAGATGCCTGGATAAAAGCAGCAGGGTCAATCTTATAGCCATTAGACTTGTCTCCCACCTTTACATTAGACTCACCGTCCATGACCAGATGATTGGTCGTTGGAAGCTGACTGAGAACATCAGGGTGGGCAGCTAAGACATCGTTTAAAGGTCTAAGCCAAAAAAGACGGTTAGGATAGATGGAAATCTGTAGATTTTCCTTGGTATCGAAAAACGGTGTAAACTTATCCCAGACTGTCTTGGCTGAAATATTATCCAGCCGCTTGAGCTCTTCTTCTGTGAAATAGCTCAGTCCTAAAAAGCGCATATCTACAGAGAAGTGTTGCCCCGTAGACAACTGAAATGTCGCCTTATAGGGCAGTTCTCTGTAAACTTCAATCTCAGCTTCGCTCCGAGAGCGAACCTTCATAGAGGGACGGCCATTGATACTCAGGTCAATCGTTGGATTAAAGACAAAAATGACATAAAATAAACTACCCAGCAGAAAGGCAGCAAGTATCGCTGCTGGAAGTAGTTTTTGATATTTTGATGAAACCTTTCTTTTTCTTCTTGACATGAATCTCATCCCAACCTTATACTACGCATTCAGCTAAGCGGATAAGGAATTTACGGTCGATACGGCGAAGAAAATCAATGATGTCATCAGAAACAGTATCTCCGGCATTCAGGATAACTCCTCCATCTGCATTAATAAGGTCTTTTTGCAGTGTTTTGCCTACCAGAAGACGTTTTTGCTGATCGATAAAGTCGTTAACAGCTTTCTTTGCTGCAGAGTCTTCCTCAGCAACTGGCGCTGTGCTGACTGTTGATTCTACTTCCTCAGCAGGAGCTGCCAATACTTCTTCCAAAGCAGCATCCAGACTCAGCGCTGCATCTGTTTCTTCAACTTCTTCTTGAGCTGGAGCTGTTGTTTCTTGTACCAAGTCTTGAACTTCTGGCTCTTCTGCTGTCTCTACGACTGCTTCAGAAAACTCCAAGTCAGAAGCAGCAGCTCCCAGACCTACAGCAGCCAAGGCCTCTGTCAAATCTGTCGCAGCTTCTTCTGTTACATCTGCTTTTTCATCTACAACTGGCTCGAATACAGGAGCTTCCGCGACTACTTCCTCAATTTTTTCAGCAGGTTTTGCAGCTTCAGTCTCATGGAGCAAATCTGCTGCAGCCAGACGGCCCATCTCTACATCTGCTTCAAGATGAGGAGCTGTCTTTTTTTCATCATTGAGGATGATATACTCTTTACCAATCATCAAGATGCGTGATTTAGGAATCTGAATTTCCTCGCTGGCATCTTCAGAATTGACCACCAAGTAGCCAATTTCATTCTTTTCGTCAATATGATAGTCAACAACAGTTCCCACCTTGTTTCCATCAATGGTAATGACGATTTCATCAAAGATACTACCCTGTTTGTCGTTCAAGACCTTCAGGTCAGCTTCTTGTAACTCTTGAAAGACTGAGCTGTTTTCTACCATGACCGCGAAGTCACCGATACCTTGGATGTTCTTGCTAGAAAGCAAGGCAAAAGGCTGTTCAGACTGCTTTGACTTAATGACAAAAGTCAGATTGACCCCCTCGTCAACAAAGACTTCATGGACTTCACCCAGTCCCATCCCTTTTTCAATCTCAATGACAACGGTCCCTGTGATTGTTTTACAACTTTTCATAATTTCCCCTAAAACCCTTCTAATTGATTGCTATCAATTGTATGTTTATATAGTATTAATTTTTCCCGATTTTGTCCAGCATGTTGAACGCTTCTTGACGAAGATTCTGATCTGAGCTTCCTTGCACAATTTCCTGCAGGTAGCTAGTCGCTTCTAGAACTGCATTAGAAGCCAACAATTCCTGACTTTCCAGTAGAAGGAATTGGAAATAGACCTCTTTATCTCCCGCAGTTGCTGCAGCTGGACTTGCTTCTGCTGCTTCCTCAGCCTTGAGGATGTCAGTGATTTTCTGAAGCAAATCTTCTTCTGTCTCATCTGCAGCCGGAACGACCGGAGCAGCTTTGACTTGCGCTTCCTCAGCTTTGAGGATGTCAGCAATTCCCTTGAGCAAGTCTTCTTCTGTCTCATCTGCAACTGCTTCTTGAACAGGCCTAACCTGTGTCCAAACAGCGTCTTCAGAAACTGATTGAACAACAGTTGGTTCAACTGCTTCTTCAAACTCAAACGATTCCGCTGCAGGTGAGAAGTTGCTTTCTTCCTCCCAAGTTTCTGCCACTTCAGCAGTCAAATCTTCCTCTTCAGCCCCAAGCAAATCATGCTGAATCTGGCTGAGAATATCTTGATAACCCTGAATATCAGCGCGATCACGGCTAACCATAGACTCCTCAGAAGCAGAAAACTCTGGCTCTGCACTAGCTTGGCTGAAGACTGAGTCCCTCTGAGCCTCTGGCTCAGCTTTCTCCTCAGCAAAGAAGAGAGATTCTAAGCTGTTTGCTGCTCTCGACTCTTCTGCTCTAACTGGCTTGATATCTCCCGTAGCAGCAAAAACATCTTCCAGGCTGTTGCCTCCTACTTCTTCTGCCACTGGCTGCTGAGCTTGTTCTTGCTCAGTGAAGAATTCTTCCTCATCTTCAGAAACAACCCCTGTCACCTCAACTGCTTGCGGTCTGAAGTTGCCATAGCTAGACTCCGTATAGGACATCGGTCTAATCTTAGACAGAACAGCTGTCTCAAAGGCTGGATCATCTATATCTGTATAGCCTTGATTGCCGGCTGCATTTGCTTCCGTAGGCTGAATCAGAGAGTTGGCCACCTTAATCTTAGTAGAGCCCTTGCGATGATGAAGCAGAGACTGCAAAAATTCATCATTGGCCTTTTGTGAGCTGTGGTCCATACCCACCATACCGACCTCAGCTGCCGCTAGCTGACTGTTTGGCTCATATTCTCCAAAGGCAGGAGCTGTAGCCAAGTTATCAACAGGGTAGAGAGGTTTTACTTTCTCAAATCTTGTCATATCCTTTTTGATAGAACGGTCTGCTAGGGTGCGACCAGAAGCAGATACCCTCTGCCTTGTCGGACTTTCCTCAGCCTGAACCCTTTCTTTACTTTCCTTTCTCATCCTACCGGTTGAAGCATTGGATAAGTTCAAATCCCTAGCAGATGACAAGCCTGCGCTCGTCACTTCTGCTTTCTTGCGTGTTCTCTTGGTATGCTTCTGGCTTCTGCTTCGCGCTGAAGCAGTTGCTCTCTTCTTGACTGGAGCTAGCTCCTGTGAAAAGAGCAGCACCATATAGACTGCCAAGGCCAAAGCACAGAGTCCAACAAAGGCTATGCCGGGAACTTGTTGAAAGAGGAATGGAGCACCAATCGCAAATAGCATGACCCATACTACGAGAAAAAGGCGCTTTATTAATGAAATCCTAGAAACAAATAAAATGCTAATCGTATGCAGCGCTATAAGCCCTGCTCCAAAAGGTAAAAAATATGCCATTTGAATATTTTCGACACCCCCCACTTTCTAAATGATATTAAACTTTTTCAATGCAAAACCAGTCTTGATTTTGTTTTTCCATAAACTCCATTAAAACCCAAAATAGACTCGGGCGTCTATTCTGAGTTTGCTTGTATTATACTTCAAATATCTCTATGTTTTAGTTTACTATAAATGCACCGTGAATACTAGTCTAATAACTTGGTTTTTAGCATTTTTTTAAGAAAAAATTTAGTCATGCTCTTGAAATTTTAAACCATAGACTTATTTGGTATTTTTTCAAAGTGTTTTAGCTAACTACCAAGTTATTCACAGATAGGTTGTCCAGCTTCATAGTCGTTTCAGGGCTTTCTTCGCTCGGAGTTTCAAAGTAGTAACCCACAATAGTCATTGGATAGCTGAATCCTGGAATGTTTTCAGGATCGAAGCTAACTTCGCGCCAGCCAGTCCAGCTGTTGGGACGAATGACGTGAAGATAAATCTTCTGACCACTGGCATTTTTGACAATCAAGCCAATCTTACCAGCCCATTGATTAGACAGAGATAGAGAGAAGCTTATAGAATCAGGCTTATTGTTCAAGGATACATACGGTGCTGCAAATTCCATTTCATACATGGTAGAAGACTTGGTTGCTGGAATCTTAACCACGTTTGAACCTGAACCCTCAAGGAAGTCCGTGTTATCAACCGTCACATCATACTGATTGCTACTACCTGACTGAGTCAACTTAAGAGGTGACTCGAAGCGATAGATTGTTGATGAATTGTAATAAGCTGACAAACCATTGTTCTGACTGGACAGATTGCTGAGTTGCTCCAGATAAGATGGAGCTAGATTGCTGAGTTGCTCCAGATAAGACGAAGCTAGATTTGTATTGTTTTTAGCAGTCGCACTGCTAGTTGTATTGGTTGTTGCGGCCCCCAAGGTGCTATTGTTCCCACTCGCATCCGTGCCGTTACTAGACGATACCACTTTCATGAAGGGTTTCTGCCAAGCTGGAGCAGCAAACGGGGACTCCCAGTTAGCAAACTGAATCGGGGTCTTATCGACATTGCTCTCTGGAGTCACATAGCGCTCAACATCTTTTACTTGATAGAAGCGCAGTTTGATTTTACCGGTAGCTAGCTCTGGATTCCTATTCTCCTCGATAGAAGACCAACTTGTCTTTTCACCTAGTTCTAGCTCGCTGGAAACGATTTTTTGTTGATTTCCATCGATTAATTCTAAGAGTTTTAAAACTTGCGTATAAGTTCCTTCGAATTCAATGTCCGCTGTCATCTGAGTAATATTGGAATTGTTGTACTTACCGTTTCCTGGAGTCGCTGTACTAGCCGCAGTTGTCGTTGCAGTATTGGCATCTGATGAAGAGCTGCTGCTAGATGAGGACGATGTACCAGACGAGCTAGAGGTCGTACTGGATGACGATGATGTTCCACTGGAACTTGAGCTGCCAGTCGTATCAGAAGAGTTGGAGTTTTGACCATTAGATGAGGTCGCAGCTAATCCCTCCTGCTGGAGTTCCAACTCTTTGCTTTCAGTATAGTTGACAGACTTGAATTTAATGCCGCTTTCTCTGACCAATTTGTCAATCAAGAAAATGAACTCCCCTTGATTGGTTGTACCATAGTATTTTTTAGCTTGATCCAGAGTCTTGGCATTCAGAGTTTTGAGCTGCTTGGTAAGAGACTTCTTTTGACTAATCTTGGCATTCTTGCCATCCAGCTCTGTCATAATTGTTGCGTGTTCTTCATTCAGCTGAGCCATCCGAGTATATGAATTTGATACTAGATATCCCCCACCAGCAAGTACCGCTACTCCTCCGACACAGGCCAACAATTTCTTGTCACGCTCATTCAAATTACTCAGGAGTTTTTTCTTTTCTTTCTCATTTTTGTTCTTCATTGAAATCTACATCCTTCGTCAAAATTTTAATGTTAAACTCATAAATTGAATTATTATCTTTTTCCTCGCGAGTAATCTTATCCACAAAAATATGGTTAAATTTCTCAGACTTACGAAGCTCTTCTTCAAACTTAGCGATGGAAAGTTGCTCTTTGGCAGAGCCATTGATTTCTACACTGTCGTTATTAATCTTGATATCGTCAAAGACCAAGTCCCGTGTCACATTTTTATTGAGGAAGTCCATAAAGGCTTTGTTTACTCGGTGCAGGCGGCGGAAGTCGCCTTCCAAGCTGCCAAAGAGAAGTTCGTCATTCTTGACCGTTACAATCTTGTCTTCTGTCTCCGAGATAGCTTTCAGCTCTTGAGCCATCTCTGGACTCTTAAGTGTCTGCTCCGCTCGGTCAATCTCGCCCTGGAGGTGCATAGCGCTAAACTGGAAGAAGCCAATCAGCACAATCATAATCGCTGCAATCCCAGCAAAAGCGGAAATAGCAGCAAGTTTCAGTGGACTGGTTTTAGCCGGTGCCACATGATATTTTGAAAAGTAGTTTAAATCTCTCCGCATTAGTTTGCTCTCCTAATCAACATGGCTGTAGCCGGAATGAACTCCGCATTAAACTCGGCAGAACCTTCCCACAGTACATTCTCATAATCTACGTTATCAATCGAGATGAATTCCCGATTCATGTTCTGCTTCAAAATAGATGCCAACTGCCAGCAGATATCCTGGTCACCAAAGACGTAGAAACTATCAATGTTGAGACCAGTCGATCCACTAAAGAAGTTTTCAGTATTGAGAATGTGGTTCTTAGCATCAGCCACCCACTCATCCAAGGCCCTCTTCAAGAGACCTGTGTCCAGATCATCTGAAGCAACTGCTGGAAGCTTCTGCAAAAGACTAGCATCGTCTGCATAGCTCAGGATGTCCTTGTAACCACGGTTGAGATAGTTACTGGTCACAAACTTGCCTTCTGAGTAGAGATAAACACCGATGAAGCTCTTGCTCAGATGTACCATGCCGACATTTTCCTTGGTCAGCTTCTTGGCACGATTGTTAACCGCCTGAACGCGTTCCAGCCATTTTTCAAAGGTATTAGACTGAAGGTCAAAGACATAGGGTGTCAGCTTCAGATTATTAGCCAAGCCCAAGTATTGCTCTACCACACCTTTTGGCACAGCATAGACCATGAGTGAGCGAGTATCTTCATCAAGCGGAAAGGCTGAATTAGACTCTTGCTCTTGGAACTGGATTACATAAGAAGTCGGATCAATATCCAGATATTGCTGAAGCTCGTAAGATACCAAGCCCTCAATATCCTCATCATTCTGCACACTAGCTGCCACATCAACCGAACGGGCAATGATATTGGTATTGCCCAGAGCAAAGAAAGCATACTTAGCAGTGATCGCATGCTGCTCCATCAGGTCGCTGATAATATTTTTGAGAGTAATCGGGTCGATAATCTCACTATTCAATACAACACCTTCTGGCAGATTGGCAGAAGCCATCTTGATAATCTCCAACTCATTGCGCTTCTGTCTAGCAACAACCAGATAGACTGATTCGTCAGTGAAGTCAATGGCCATCAGATTGCCCTTGATTGGCTTACCAAACATAGTGTAAGGTGCATGCATTCTAGTGACCGGTTGGCTCGCCGCACCACTGCCTTTCTTAGCAAAGAGCGAACGATTACCAGACTTAGCAGGCATATCATCACTGCCACTATTCTTAGAAAAGAGCGGCTTGTTGAGCTTGGTTAAGAAGCTCCCTTTTGCCGTTGACTTTTCCTCATCGTCAAAGTCTTCTTGACGATCTGACTTAATCTGAACCCCTTGAATAGATAAGTGTTCTTTATGTTTCCCTTTTGATGAGAAGAGCGGTTTATTTAATTTTCCTAAAAATGAGCCTTTTTTCTCATTATCTTCTTCGTCCAGAGCTCTTCTGCGCCCCTTGGACGAAAACATATTTTTTGCCATAATCTCCTAATCTCCCTTATTTTTCTAAAACTTTTTCTTTATTCACTTGCCTTGTATTTCTCACTAAAATATTTAGCAAGTTTTTGTATATCACCGTCGTTTAACGCTGTTTTATAAATCGCGAACTCATTTATATAGGTGTTTCCACCAAATACAATTTGACCTGTTTCAACATTATGACGAACACCATTTTGATTCAAAAATAGTTGCTGTGTATGACTCAATGCTCCGTTGACAAAAATTTCAAGTGTTAGAATATCATTTTTAGTAGAACTACGAACCTGAATAGAATTATCTTTTGTAAAATCTAGTTTAGCATTTGCATACTGCTGACCACCATTATTAGCTGCAGTATTATCTACTGTTTTTATTGCAATTTTACCGCTATCTTCCAAGTTAATTGCCCAACTTAAAGTATTATCCAACTTATAAGTTAACAACGAGCCTATTTGCGTTCTATTCCCAATTAAGATTGATGTCGTATTTGAGTTCCCATTTCTAAAATCTCGTTTTTCAAAAGTCAACGAATACTTATCGCGAGGTGCTATAAACTGTCTTGATTGACGAATCACATCTTCATAATAATTAAGAACAGGCACATTAGAAATCTTAAGTGAATCCAAAGACTTATCATGAGCATAGTCACGTACGTCCGTATTGGTGTAAATTTGAGCATCACTCGGTAGCATTGAAAATGTGCTATTTTTTTTCAGAAGCGCTAAATCGGCGTCCGTATGTATATCTAAATTATTTGTTACAGGCAGTCCCATAACCCAAATACGCTCAGCTTCTTGGTAGTTACCGACACGACCGTAGGAGTTAATAACCCGTGCCGCAAAGGTTAGATAGCGTCCTCGCATGTTATCAGTAATGTAAACTCCATTTCCTTTCTTAGAAAGTTGTCGAAAGTCAGTAGGCATTTCAGGAAGAACGGTCGCGGAACCGATTGTATCACCAACTTGACCAATTGTCCCAACTGGTACAATGCCAGGAAGACCATTCCCAATGCTACGATCACTAAGAAACCATCCAGACTCTGTATAAATCCTCGCTTTGCTTCCTTGCTGACTATCAGCAAGTCCAACGGAGCCAGGTTTAGTAGTTTCCCCAATATAATAAAATCTTTTAGAATCTGGAACTTTTACATCTAAATCTTCTGGAATTTGAAGAACACTCTCTTTTGCATTTGCTGCAAAAAGATGTATATTTTTAGTTTGGTTATTTTTATTATAAGAAAGAGTCTGACCTGTCACTTTTATATTCTGCAAAGAGCCATTTCCAATCCGGTAGGAGAAAGTTTCCACCTCTGTCCCCTTGCCGCTATTCTTCTTAATTTCTGACAAGCGAGTTTCAAAGTCCTGTTGGATATCAAAGTTGATAGTATTTTGCTTGCGTTGCCCCAGAATATTGTGATAACTGCCGGCAAAGAATGTCAAAAGTCCCGCAGCAATGACACCTATTAGAATAAGAGAAATTAATACTTCAACTAACGTTATACCCTTACGTTTCTGTAATCTTTTCATCTCTTCTCCTTTCTATGGACCAGAAACAAACCAAAGATCTTGCTGAATCTGTTTTTTAATATCTGAAAAAGTCTTTTTTAACTCTTCAGCATCAGTAGCCGACACATATTGCGCGTCCACAACACCTTCGCGAATAGCTTCTGTTAGAGCTTCACCATATGCAACCTCTTGCTTTACTCCAGAAAACCCTATAAGATTAACTCGCCTTATGTCTTTGCCAAACTTTTTAGATACTTCCCCAGCGTAGCCGATTGTCTTAGCTCGAAAAGCACTGTCAGAGGAGTCTTGATCATAAGCTAGTCTAGAAAATTGTTCACTGTACTTAGCACCGTCTAAATAACCAACTTGGAAATTATCCACTTTCGTGGACAAATTATATATTGGATTTTGGTAATCTACTATATCTCCTCCTCGAATCCATACTTTATTTCCAGGATAATTAGCACTAGGGTCTACTATATAAGCATTGGGGATACCATCTGTCAGTAAAACGACATACTTAAGTTGGACATGCTGTTGCTGCAAACTAACCATTCCATAACGGAGACCATCACCAGGGTTAGTAACTCCTCGGGTCGGTAAACTGTTAATACTTTTCTCTATTTGTTCTGTTCCTTTATCTAGTTGAGAAAAATCTTTTTGAACATAAAAACCATAATGTGAAAAACCTGATAAGTTAACACTAACATTGCCTATTTCTTTCAGTTCTTTCACCATTTCGATTGCTTTCTCTCGCAAAATGCTAATTCGTCGATCCTTTACTACATTCGTTTTTCTACCTTTCATATCTCTTTCCATCGAGCCAGAACTATCAAAAACAAAAGAAATAGCAACATTCACCTGTCCTTCAATCGGATCGTTTCTATAAGCCAGAGCGATGCCCTTTTTCCCTTTACCGACTTTTGAAAAGACCTGCTTACTGTTGAGGGCTGACATGGCTGTATCTATCGAAAACTTATTATTAGAATCTGGATATTTCCCAGTCAGATTGTAATTAATTAGACGGTTATCTTGATAGGCACCGTCAGTTTTAAATTCTAAGTCCAGCTTCATACCATAAAGAGATTTTGTTCCTAATTTAATAACATTCCAATCTTGTTTCTTCTTATCCCAAACATAGTTAAGAACCATTTTTCCATCAGCCGAAAGACCGATATAGCTCCACTCCTTAGTCAAGCCTTCCCCGCTCCCTTTGTACTTGCTATCATCCAAGATAAAGACTGAGGTTGCCTTGCCAATAGTACGGTCAACATACTGCATAGAAGTTCGCATTTCTGCTTGAATATTTGCTTCACGCTCAATGAGCTCTCGACCAGAAAACATAGTATTAAATATAACTCCGATGATGAGCGCTATCATACTCATGAGCATAATAGCCATAATCATCTCGACTAGGGTAAACCCTTTTTTTATTTGTTTCATCATTCCTACCTATTTTTTATTTCTTAGTCGAAATCAAGTGACCTTCTTCTGAACGGATACCACTGCTTGCCCAATTAAATTTAACGATATGTTCATAATAGTCGTCACTATTAGGGAGTTTAGACCTTGACTTAATCGTAATGTAGTAATTTTCTGGCCCACTAGTAGCACCTACAAAAGCTCCTGTCATCTCGATCTCTGCCTCACTACCATCTTTAAACTTGTGCTTTGATTTAATAGGTCCTGCTGAGTTCGGGTTCCCCTCTGCTCTCTTCCTAAATTCAGCTTTCAAAGGAGAAACTTCTTCATTCTCAAAATAAGCTCCTAAAGCCAACTGTGTACCAGAAGTCGCTGTGTACTTAGCTTTGAGATAGTTATACATGCGCTGAGTCTGCGTTTGTCCAGTATCGACAATGGAAGCTAGAATCCCAATCATAGCTACCAGCAGCACAATGGTTACAATGACCATAGGCAAGGTTGATCCCTGTCTTTTTTTGCCTTTCATTATAGTATTCTCCTAATACTTCTACTTTTGATATTGCCAAAATAGTTGTCACAGTCTGACAACTACTTTGGTAATATCCGACTGCTAAAGCAGTCGGAGTAGAGAAATCTCTATATTTAGATGATTTGATGATTATGGATTAGCTCCACCAGCATTATTATTTGCTGCTGCAGTGTTAACACCTTTAGATGTCCAATCATACTTCCATTCTTTCTGACCTGCGTCACCAGCTTTTTTACCAGAAGGAATAAAAGTAGAAATCAATTCTGTACCTTCGATTTTATGCGCTGAAGCAGTACCATTTTTAGCTAAAGCTTCTGTGAGACTAGATGAACCTTTGGCATTTTTAGAAATGTATGGCGCCAGTTTTTCAAGGGTAATATCTTTAACGTCTGATGGATCATCTTGTGCTCCGATATAAGACTGGATAGCTGATACCAATTCACGGTGTTCGGATTGGATACGTGAACGACGGGCGTTATCTTGGAAGGAAGTGATAGCTGGGATAGCTACAGCTGCAATGATAGCGATAATGATGATGACCACGATCAACTCAACCAAGGTGAAACCTTTACCTTTTTTCTTCAAGTCCTGACGGAATTTTTGCAATTTGTTTAACATTAAAATAATCTCCTATTTTCTTTTTATCTTTATTTTTCGCTGAATACCAGCTTAATTTTAAATTTAATTGGGCTAGTTGGTATTTGAACCACTATATCTCCAATCGTAAAGCCAAGTTTTGTCCTTGGTTTTATCAGTTCCCGCTCCTGAAGGATGGAAGGTCGAAACCAAGGTTGTCCCATCAATTTTATGTGCTGGCTCCTTATCATTCTTAGCAAGGGAATCCATAATCTTAGTTGAATCTCCCTTGGAATTTTTAGAAATGTATGGTGCCAATTGCTCCATTGTAATTGACTTTACAGTTTCTGGATCATCCTGCGATCCGATATAAGACTGAATAGCAGTTGCCAACTCACGGTGTTCGGACTGGATACGACTCTTACGAGCGTTATCTTGGAAGGAAGTGAGGGCTGGAACCGCTACAGCTGTGATGATGGCAATAATGATAATGACCACGATCAACTCAACCAAGGTAAAACCTTTGCTTTTTTTCTTCAAATTATGACGAAATTTTTGCAATTTGTTTCGCACTAACTTCTCCTAATTCTTTTTCACAAGGGCTGCTGAGCAGCCTTTTAATATCTCTCAAATGTAGGGTTTTAATTCATCATTTTATAGATGATTTGATGATTATGGATTAGCTCCACCAGCATTATTATTTGCTGCTGCAGTGTTAACACCTTTAGATGTCCAATCATACTTCCATTCTTTCTGACCTGCGTCACCAGCTTTTTTACCAGAAGGAATAAAAGTAGAAATCAATTCTGTACCTTCGATTTTATGCGCTGAAGCAGTACCATTTTTAGCTAAAGCTTCTGTGAGACTAGATGAACCTTTGGCATTTTTAGAAATGTATGGCGCCAGTTTTTCAAGGGTAATATCTTTAACGTCTGATGGATCATCTTGTGCTCCGATATAAGACTGGATAGCTGATACCAATTCACGGTGTTCGGATTGGATACGTGAACGACGGGCGTTATCTTGGAAGGAAGTGATAGCTGGGATAGCTACAGCTGCAATGATAGCGATAATGATAATTACCACGATTAACTCAACCAAGGTAAAACCTTTACCTTTTTTCTTCAAGTCCTGACGGAACTTTTGCAATTTGTTTAACATTTTGAATAGATCTCCTATTTTTTCACAATTTTTACTATTTTCGCCCACAGGGGCATTTGTTTTGTTCCTAGCTGGGAGACCCTACAAACTCCCAGTATCAGAACGATTTCCTAACTTTTTGTGCAGAGCAGTTGCCCTGCTACCTCCTAAACTTTTCTGAAGCGCCTTCCTATTGGTCAACTCCAGATCCTGCATCCACAGCGTGAGCAAGCTCAAACATTGGCAACATGACAGAGGCTACGATACCACCGATGATAACCCCCATGACGATGATCATGGCTGGCTCCAAGAGTGAGAGTAACTGCTTGATCGCTGTTTCAAGCTCTTCTTCATAATAATCTGATGTCTTGACCAGCATGGACTCCAGAGACCCGGACTCCTCACCGATCTTGACCATCGAGAGCATCATCGGCGGGAAGAGACCGGTTGAGGTAATCATCCCTGTCAGACGTTCCCCTTTTTGCAGACCTTCATTAGCGATCTTCATCTTTTCAATGACGACAGCGTTGTTGGTCGTTGCAGCAGCAGACTCAATGGCCTCAACCAGAGGGATACCCGCACTGGTCAGGATAGCCAAGGTGCTGGCAAAGCGAGCAGTGACAATCTTCTGCATTGGCCCCTTGATGACCGGCAGATTAAGCTTGAGCCGATCCAGTTGGTAGCGACCTGCCTCTGTGCTGCGATAGCGCAGGAAGAGGAAGACCAGAATCCCTGTCACACCGAAGAGGATGTACCATGAAGAGCGGACAAAGTTACTAGCTGCTAGTACGATACGCGTTGGCAGTGGCATGGCCATCCCACTCTGCTCAAAGATTCCTGAGAAGCTTGGGATAACGACATAGAGCAGGGCCAAGACTGCAGCCACAGCCAGAAAGGCTAGGACTGCGGGATAGATCATTGCTCCCTGAATCTGGCGGCTGGTCTTGAGCTCTTTAGTATAGTGCTCAGACATCTTTTCCAGCACCTCGTCCAGCTTACCAGTCTTTTCACCGGCCTGCACCATACGGATCAGGAGATCGGGAAACATCCCTTCCTGATCCAGCATAGCCTTGGACAGCTGACTACCTTCTTTTAGGCTTTTGCTGACGATTTTAAGACTAGACTTGAGATTCTTTGAAGTAGCCTGTTGCTCTAGGATATCCACTGCATTATTGAGGGGAATCCCTGACTCCAGCATAACTGACATCTGCTTACAGAAGAGCGATATGTCCTTGAGCTTGATCTTCTTGCTTTGGAAAAGAACAATCTCCTTAGAGCCCATGACCTTTTCTTCGACACTGATTGGCTTACCTTTGAGACGGATCCGATTGACGGCGTCCGTCCGGTTAGGAGCATCCACCTCTAGTGTAACGACCCCTTGCCGAGTGTCTAAGTATTTACAAACATATACTGTCATGCTCTAGTACCCCACTATTCCTAGGGATTTTTCAACTTGAGCGCGGTCCACTGAGTAGGACAGCAGCGTTCTTTGGTCGATGACATTGCGACGGTAGAGTCCCATGAGCGAAGTGTCCATGGTAATCATGCCTAGCTGAGCCCCTGTTTGGATTGGGGTCAGCAGCTGGTGGGTCTTCCCTTCGCGAATGAGGTTGCGAATAGCGGGTGTTCCCAGCATGATTTCAAAGGCAGCCACACGACCCTTTCCGGTCGCTGTACGCATAAGCTGCTGCGATACAACCCCTTCCATAACGGCGGAGAGCTGTACACGGATCTGCTCTTGCTGCTCGGCTGGAAATACGTCGATAATCCGGTCCATGGTGTTTACAGCACCGACCGTGTGGAGAGTTGACAGGACTAAGTGACCTGTTTCCGCCGCACGCAGAGCGATTTCAATCGTTTCCTTATCCCGCATCTCACCGACTAGGATGACATCAGGGTCCTGACGAAGGGCACCGCGGAGAGCATTGCCGAAGCTCTGCGTATCCGCTCCCAGCTCACGCTGGTTGACCAAGCACTTATTATGCGTGTGCATGTACTCGATCGGATCTTCAATCGTGATGATGTGCTCGTCCCGCAAGCTGTTCATGTAGTTGATCATGGTTGCCAGGGTCGTTGACTTTCCGCTTCCTGTTGGCCCGGTAACCAATATCAGACCCCGACGTTTCTCAGCCAGCTTTTTGATAACTGGTGGCAATCCCAGAGATTCCATAGATGGAATATCCTTGGGAATGACCCGCAAGGCAATCCCGCAGTTGTTTTTCTGCTTAAAGATATTGACCCGCAAGCGATAGCCATTGTCGACCTCGTAGGCACAGTCCACTTCACCGACTTCTAAAAGATGAGCAATCTGCTTCTCATTTAAAATATGCTTGGTGAAGCGAACCGTGTCTTCGTTGGTCAAAATTGTATTGTTGAGTTGTGTTAACCTCCCGTGCAGACGCATGGTTGGCTCAGCGCCAACCGTGAAGTGGATATCTGATGCACCCGCTTCAATCGCCTGCTTAATTAACTCATCCAAATTCATCCTAAACTTCCCCTTCTAGACTAAAGGCAATCTTCATTGCTTCTTCAATCGTTGTAGTCCCCTGTTTTGCGATATCAATGGCCTCCTCCGCCAAGTCTCGCATACCATTTTTCTTAGCTTCTGCTCGAAGCTGTGCTGTTGTTCCACCATCATTAATTAGTGATTTAATCTCCCTTGTCACTGCCATGATTTCGTGGATAGCTATACGTCCATAGTATCCCGTACCGCTACAGTAGTTGCAGCCGCGTCCGCGATACAAGGTGTCTCCCTTGTGAATACCGATACCTGTATGTTCATTTGTTTCTACAGTATATTCAGTCTTACACTTAGGACAGATGCGCTTAATCAAGCGCTGTGCGATAATACCGACAGTCGCCGTTGAGACCAGATAAGGCTTGATACCCATATCGACCAAACGGTTGACTGTACTAGCTGTGTCATTGGTGTGGATAGTCGAGAGAACGACGTGACCAGTGATAGCGGCCCGAACCGCGATACTAGCTGTCTCTTCGTCCCGAATTTCCCCCAAGAGAACGATGTCCGGGTCCTGACGCAGGATACTTCTCAAACCACTCGCGAAGGTCAGTCCAGCTTTATTATTTACCTGAACTTGGTTGACTCCTTCCAATCGGTACTCAACCGGATCTTCAACAGTGATGATATTTTTTCCTACATCATTGAGCTCACGGAGCGCTGTGTAGAGAGTGGTTGTCTTTCCGCTTCCTGTCGGACCAGTCAGCAAGATGATGCCTTCTGGCGCCTTAAGAATATCTTCAAAGAGCTTCTGATTGGTTGGCGAGAATCCCAGCTCCTCTTTACTGAGGAGAGTTGCATTCCGGCTCAAAATCCGAATAACGATTTTTTCACCGAATACAGTAGGCAAGACTGAAACCCGCATGTCGACTTCTTTGCCGTCGATGGTTGTTTCAATCCGTCCATCCTGAGGAATCCGCCGCTCGGCGATGTCCAGACCACTCATAATCTTAATCCGTGTCGCAATGGCTGAGTGAGCATTGGCTTTCAACTGCATGTTTTCCACCAAGGTTCCGTCAACCCGGAAACGTACACGAACAACTTTTTCAAAGGGCTCAATATGGATATCGCTGGTCCGCGTCTTGATTGCCTGACTGATAATCGAGTCAATCAAACGTACAACCGGAGCGTTTTTGATTTCGAGATCTTCTTCAATGATCTCTTCATCCACATTAAAACCTTCGATTTCGGTCGCTGCCTGTTGGGCTTCTTCTCCTTTGGAATAGTATTGATCGATATACTTCTCAATATCATCCCGAAAAGTTACATAAGGTTCTACCGCCATCTTAGAGACGATTTTAACGTCATCTAGGGCGATATAATTGCTTGGGTCTGCCATTGCAACTATTAATTTCGGTTCTTCATCCGCTTCTCCATCGGTGAAGGCAATCGGAATCAATCCATGACGTTTAGCAACTTTTTCTGAAACCTTCTCGACAGCTTCCTTTTCTATCACAAACTGTGATAGATTGACATGAGGTACACGATAATAGTAACTCATGACTTTCAGCATATCTTCTTCTGTCACATAGCCCTTGCTGATTAGATATCTCTCTAACTGCATGTTTGATTGTGGCATATCTTGAAGAATTTCTTCTTTTTGAGCTGCCGTTATCAGATTGAATTGAACCAATATAGCGATTAGTGCCATTTGTTTCTCCTGTCTGTGATTTTTTTGTAAAAATCCTTCAATTCTTTCTATGCGTTAATAGATAACAGCTTTCTTAAAAAAATCTCCCTCGCTTAAAGCTTCCTTTAAGGTTTCTTTAAGCTTTTTAAGTTAGGCTAGTACATGGAAAATTTACCAATAGAACCAAACTTAATGTTTTAAGTTAGATGCTTTGAGCAGTATCTCCATTTGATAAACCTAGCAAACAGTCCTTAAAACAATCCTAGGATTGATAAGGGGCGTTTTAGATTTGTCAAAAGGGGCGCAAAAAAGCAGATGCCAAAAACATTTGTTCTTGCGTTCTTAAATACTATACAAAGCAAGTTCTCTTGCAAAATTTCTCATGCTTTTAGATGCAGGTTAAACCGTGTGTGTGTGAAGTTGGTTTAACCCGAATCATCAAGCAGCCATTGCCATAAGATAAGAATTCTTATCTTATGGTTTTTCTTTTTACCGATATGCATATTGTGGTAGGAAATGCTAGGAACAAAAGCTTTATTTGCTTTAAAAAACATTTACCTATCCCAGTATATGACATAATTGACATCTTGTCAACAGGTTTGCCTCGAAAAAAATGATTGCATTTAAAAAAATGTTTAATTTTGATAAAAGCTTGTTATATCAACGTTTCTAACGTTTTTTAAATAGCTTTTTTTCTTTCAAAGTTTAAAAAACAGCAAAATTTTTGAGGGAATTTCTCCCCTTTACTGCTTCTTTTTCAACCTTCAGATGGACAGTGTGACAGCATCTGTCTTCTTCTAATCGGTATTCGATATGCTTAGGAAAGGCGCTTCAGGACAAGGCTTAGCAAGCTTTGCCTGTTTCTTCCTACTCAATAGTATATGCTAAAGAAAATGCATTGTCAATACATTTGCATTTTCTAAGAGGTAAAACCGCCCTAAAAATGCACAGAGTGTTTAGCTTGTCTATTTTTTATAGAAAAACTACAAAATCAAAAAGCTAGAATTTTCAGACAGGGAAATAGAGGAATTAAATAAGAAGAAAATCGTAAAAATAAAACCAGTTAAGTGATGAAAATTAGACTGCAAAACGAAAAAACAGCCCGAAATATCGGACTGCAGAGATATAATTTACAGTAGTAATATTTAAGTATGAGGTTTTAAATCACCCTCTCCACCTATACACCACTCTTCATGCTCTTCCAAGCTACTATCCGTCTGGATAGTGATTTTGGTAATACCGTAAGCTTGCAGTTCTTGACGCAGGGTGGCTTGGGTCTCGGCCAGAAGCTCTGGATTTTCAAGACAGATATGGATCATGGCAAATTTTTCCAAACCGTCTGTGGTCCAGACATTGAGCTGGGTAATAGTCTGAACGTTTTCAACCGCCAGAATTTCCTGATAAAGCTGGCTCAAATCAATATCGCTAGGGATATGATCCAGAAAAATCTTGATGTTTTCCCAGAACTTAGGCAGAGCCTTGCTGAGGATGAAGCCTGCAATGAGCAGGGAAAGCAGCGGATCAAGAAAATACCAGTCGGTAAAGCGCAAAACGATAGAGACCAGAATAACAGCCACCCAGCCCAGAATATCCTCTAAAAAATGGAGACTGAGAATAGACTCATTATGACTGTGTCCATGGCTATGTCCATGACCGACCACCTTGCTGGCTGCTAGATTGACTATAATGGCGAAAATACCCAGCACTAGCATGCCGTCATAATTGACCTTTTCAGGCGCAAAAACCTTGGGTACATTTTCGATAATCACCAAGGTCGAGCCGACTAACAGAATGACAGAAGTCAGCAGGGCTCCCAAAAGGCTGTAGCGCTTGTAGCCCAGAGTGTATTTCTTGTCTTCTTTTTTATTAGAAATTTTTTCAAAAAGGGTAGAGAGTCCGATGGCCATCGCGTCTCCTGTGTCATGCACAGCATCGGCTAGTACAGCGCTGGAATTGAACATAAAGCCAAAGATAAACTCAAGAATGGCAAAGGAAAAGTTTAACAGAAAGGCAATGGTCATATTTTTACTAGATTTCACGGCAGCCTCCTTTCAGTTTAGCAAAATTTATAGTATAATGTAATCAAAACGGAACACCTTGTTCAGTTTTCTTCATCTTTATTATCCCTTATTCTCAGAAAGGAAACAAGAAGCAATTGAGGGGCTTTGTCCGTTACTGAACAATCCTGCTCTTTTGTTCCGAAACGCTATGGACAGACGAGTCAAGAAATCACGCGCAGCTATTTACCAAGCTTTTATCAGCCTGCTGCATCAAAAAAGCTATGAAAGCATCACCGTGCAAGAAATCATCGACCTGGCAGACGTTGGCCGGTCGACTTTTTATGCCCATTTCGATACCAAGGAAGCCTTGCTGGAGGAGGTTTGCCAAGACCTCTTTCAGCATACCTTTCTTGAACGCGACGACGGCAAGGATCTCTTTGAAGCAACCACCCACATTTTCAAGCATTTCCAAAAGAATCAGGACAAGATTGCAACCTTGCTGCTTTCGAAAAATATCTATTTCACCAATCGCTTAAAGATTGAGCTGGAAAACTATCTCTTTCCGATGATTCAGGAACAGCTCCTGCGAAAAAAATCTCAGCTACCAGAGCCCTTTCTGAGAAATTACGTGACTTCTACCTTTGTGGAGACGGTCAGCTGGTGGCTCCAGCAGAAGAAAACATTGCCAGAAACAATTATCAGCCAGTATTTTCTGGATTTGATGGACTGATTTTATTTTGATATTTATATAGGAGGAAACTTTACTTTATGAAAAAGCAACATTCGAAATTTTTACTTCCAGGCATTCTGATGGTGGGGGTTGTCCTACGGGCGCCTTTTGCAGTGCTGCCCGTTGTTCTGGGCGATATTGCCAAGGGGCTGCAAGTTCCCGTCAACTCTCTGGGACTGCTGACTAGCCTGCCCTTGATCATGTTTGCCCTCTGCTCAGCCTTTTCCCCACGCCTGGCTCAAAAGGTCGGTCTGGAAAAGCTCTTTACCATAGCCATGATTGTGCTGACTCTGGGCTCTTTTATTCGTATCTTTAACCTGCCTCTACTCTACGCAGGTACAATCATGCTAGGGGCTGCCATCGCTGTCTTAAATGTGCTCCTGCCCAATGTCATTCAGGCTAATCAGCCAGAGAAAATTGGATTTCTAACCACGCTTTATATCACTTCTATGGGACTAGCTATCTCAATCATGTCTCCCTTGGCTGCACCTATTGTCCGCTTAGCTGGCTGGAAAGGCTTGATTCTCGTCCTGACCCTCATCTGCTTACTGGCCTGCTTAATCTGGCTGCCCAACAGCCGGCACAATCACAAACTGACTAGTAAAAATCGCGAGCAGCAAATGGGCTCCCTGCTAAAAAATCCTAGAGTATGGGCTCTGATTATTTTTGGTGGCCTGCAATCTTTACTCTTTTATACAGCTATCACTTGGCTGCCGACTCTTGGACAATTGGCTGGACTTTCTGATGATGCTACTGGATTCTTAGCCTCTATCTTTTCAATTATCAGCCTTCCTTTGGCTATGACGATACCTAGTCTGACAACGCGTCTATCCGCTAAAAAACGCTTGGGGATGATAGCTCTCTTTTCTGCAACTGGTATGGTTGGTCTGGGCATGCTGCTGGTCAAGACAGATTCCTTTGTCTACTGGCTCATCCTCAATCTGCTAATCGGTATGTCCGTCAGCGCCCTCTTCCCCTACCTCATGGTCACTTTCTCGCTCAAAACCAGTACTCCTGAGCAAACCGCTCAGCTATCTGGCTTAGCCCAGACTGGTGGTTATATTCTGGCCGCCTTTGGACCTAGCCTCTTTGGATACAGCTTTGATTTATTCCATTCCTGGACTCCAGCCATCCTCATTCTCATTGGCTTGGCTGCCATTGTGACACTAACACTCTTTTACATTGAGAAGTTTGACAAGATCTAATATAGACGAAAAAACGCTTAGAAATCCTAAGCGTTTTTGCAATAGTTGAGGCACTCTTCCAGGTCCACATCCCGTTCTAAGTGCTCTGGTGTCCAAGGAATCAAGATATCTGGTTCAACTCCCTTGTCATTCATGCCCTTTCCTTGATCAATCCTAATGTCACGTGAAGTGGGAAACAGGAGCTCATAGTCACCAAAATCCTTCACACAGCAATTGGAATAATCTAAAATTCCCATAGTCGGACGCCCTAGGACCGTAACCTTGGGCATCTTTTTCATAGTATCAACAAAATTATCACCTGAAGACCCACAGGTAACATCTGCTAGCACAAAGACTTTTTCAGGTCGAGCTAGGCCTAGGACATCTGGCAGAAAGTTTTGATTGCTGTCTTCATCGCCATAGAGGACATAACCTTTCCCCCGATTTTCTTCTAGCTCTTTTAGAAATTCTTTGAGAATCTGGTGAGTTTCTGCTGACAAGTTTGGATCTTCTAGGATATTTTGCATCAGTTGCTGGCGCAAATCAACATTTCTATCAGTGTAGAGAATCTCCATCCCATCATCGCTCGGCAAATCTAAGTCACTGAAAGCCTTCCCCTGAGGGAGAGTATATTTGAAAAGTGGATAATAAAGCGAGTCCGTCCCGCCATAATTGACTCGAACATCAATGATTAAATACTTGGCCTGCTCAATTGCTGCCTGACTGTCTGCATATAGCTGACTGATAGCAGCCTCATCCGTAAAATCTTCTAACTTGAGATAAACGATGTCCTCAGAAAGATTGCGCCATTCAAACTGCGGTGACTTATTTGGGTGAGCGGTTGGCTGAACATGCAGTTGCTCTTCCTTGCCATTGCGGACTACTGTAACTTCTCCGGCATGCTCCACAAAATAAGCCCACTCCTTGTGCTGTCGCTCTGGTGTGGAACTGACAAAATAATCCTTGTGCTCTTGATAAACCTGAGGCAAGGCTTTCCCATCCAAGGCTAGAATCTGGTCTCCACGTTTCAGCCCCGTGTCACTATTTGCCTGCAGGACGTAGAGGCAGTCTTGGTAATATCTCAGTTTAAAGCCGGGCGTTTGCGTTTCCTTAAGTCCAAACCAAACATGAGACAAAATTCCAAAACTGGCTATATAACAATGCATCTGGTAAAGAAAGTCCTCTTGGCTCATCTGGTCTGTGATACGCGCTCGATATTCTTCGGGATTTGCACCCAGAATGTCTTTCTTTGTAGAGGAATCCTCTCGCATAATTTCTACGACTTGCTCAAAAATCTCTGTTTTCTTCATCTTTTACTCCTTCTTCCAAGTGTCCTCATCATCCAGCAGGCCTCGCTTGGGCACTTTTGAGACATGACGATTGCCGGCCACATAAAAGCCTAAGGGCTCCTCCCGCCAGGCATCTGTGCAGGTCACGCCAATCCGCGAACGGCTGGCAATCTGATTGGGAGTCAGATCATGGGCTAATTGCAGACTGGAAGTCGCTAAACTCTGTCCATCAAAGCGCTTATCAATCCCAGCATACTTGGTTAACTTGCCGGGGCCGTTAGCTAAAAGTCGGCCATCCGGCAGCTCCAAGGCTCGAATCAGTACGGCTTCAGCAACATTTTCAGCCTTGGTCACCAGATTCAGCATCTGATAACCATAAATCTGATAAACATACCAGTGACCTGCTGGCAGATACATGGATTCATTCTTAGGGGAGCGGCGCCCTCTAGCTGAATGACAGGCACTATCCTGACCTCCTAGATAGGCTTCTGTTTCGACAATTCGGCCTAGCTTCTGGCCATTTAGAATCAATTGCATACCTAGCAAAGCTCGCGCTGCTGCAACTGTGTCTGTCTCGATTAGTTTCTGAAAATCTCTTGATAACATAGGTTGATTATAGCATGATTTCTCCATTTACAGAGGAAAAGAAATGTTGCAAAAATGTTATTTTTCTCCTTCACATAGACTCATTATTTATTACAAAAAGATTACGATGCAAACAGCCAAAAAATCGTGGAAAAGCTTATAAAATCTATGCATTATCTATTTATCGTACATATATTTTGTAACATTTTTATTAACAGAGTATGTTATTTATGTATCAATCCAGTTTTTCATTGCTTCAAATGAAATATTTGTTTAATATTATACTAGAAGGAGGGGTAAGATGAAAAAATTATCTAAAATTTCTTTATTTTTATTACCACTAATTGCACTTTTCTTTTTAGCAGCTTGCGGAAATTCTGCAGATAAGAAGACTGAAGAAAGCTCAAGTTCCAGCTCAAGCGTATCTTCTTCATCTAAAGCTAAGACAAGCTCTAGCAGCACATCTGAAGAAAGCGGCAGTGCCAAAGTCAACGTAAACGGCGGTGATACTAGCGTTAATGTAAATGGCGATGACGAAAGCGGCGATGCTTCTGTTGAAACTAACGGAGACGGTAGTGCTAATGTACAAACTGACAACGCTGGTGTTAGCGTAAATGAAGATGGCGTTCATGTCCAAGGCGGCGGCGTTGATGTTAAGGTCGGCAGCGATGGATCTGTCAATATTCAAACACCTTAATTGAAAAATATATTTCGATTATTATAATTCATGAAAACCGAGATTTGCTCGGTTTTTTGATTTTCTCCTGCGCATTTCAAAAAACTTGTAAAACATTAAAAAGACTTGTAAAAACTTATTTGCTATGTTATACTCTATTTAGAAAAGTAAGGAGGGACAAGTATGTACCAAGAACAACGCTTAGCTGAAATCTTAGAGCTCTTGGCTGAGAAAAAACAGCTGTCAGCCAAGGATATGATTGAGCATTTTCAGGTTTCTAAAGATACTATTCGGCGAGATTTTTCGATTTTGAGCGAGCGTAGACTTGTGCAGCGCACCCACGGAGGCATTATCCCGCTGGATACTAGCCGGCAAATCCCGTCCTTTAACGACCGTATCAACCAACTAAGTCAAGAAAAAAAGGCTATTGCTCAGAAGGCCCACGACTTTCTCAAGCCGGGGCAAATAGCTTTCTTTGATGTCTCAACCATCGTTCTCCATCTGGCTCAGCGCATCAAGGAGCCTATGACAATCTACTCCCATTCTCTGGATAATGCAATCATGCTGAGCAGTCAGGACAAAGTAGACTTTCACCTCTTAGGTGGGAAATTTTATCCCAAAAACCGATTCTACTACGCGCTCAATGAAGCAGAGCTGCTGGAGCAGATTTCCTTTGACATTGCCTTTATAGGGGCAGCTAGTGTCTCTGATGGTCTGGTCAGCTTTGAAGACGAGGCTGATGCTCACCTGAAAAAACTAGCTTTGAAACACGCCAAGGTTAAGATTCTGCTGGCTGAGCAAGACAAATGGCAGAAAGAGTCTAAGTACATCCTGGGTCCTGTCAGCAACTTTGACTACTGGATTACGGACCAAGAGCCCAGCCCAGAAGTTCAAGAACTGATTGGAGACAAGGTTAAAATAATTTATTAAATCGATCTTTTAGACACAAAGGAGGAAGAGCTATGACACAACCGATTCGTCTGATTATCAGCGATATTGACGGCACCATTTTGGACGACCAGCATCAAGTAGATTCCGAACTCAAGGATATCATTCCCCTACTAAACCGAGAAAAAATCCCTTTCGTTCTCGCTTCTGCCCGCTCTCCTCTAGGCATGGAGCCTATTGCCCGTGAGCTGGGGCTAGGAAATAATCCGCTGGCCTGCTACAATGGCGCTCTGGTCATCAAGGGCGACCCGCAAGCTTACGAGACCATTATTGAGCACCCTCTGGACAAGAAAGAAATCCGCACTTTTCTGGAATTTGTCAAGGCTGAATTTCCTAGTGTGTCCATCAATCTCTATTCTGGTAAGGATTGGATCGCTGACCGTCTGGATAAGTGGGTGCAGATAGAGGCTGAGATTACAGGTGAGCAGCCGATAATTCAGAATGTGTTAATGCCGGTGCTGGATGTTCTAATGCCTGCTCACAAGTTACTCCTGATTGATCAAGCGCCTGTCATCCAGAAACTTCACGACTACCTGCAGACCTTAGACTTTCCCAAGACAGCCTTCTATCTTTCTAAGGACAACTACATGGAAGTCACGGCCAAGCATGTCTCCAAGGAGCAAGCCTTGTACGAAATTGCCCAGCACTACCAAGTGCCCCTAGAGCAGGTCATGACAATCGGAGACAACTTCAATGACCTTCCTATGCTCCGCCTGGCTGGACTTGGAGTCGCTATGGGCAATGCCCCCGAAGCAGTCAAAACCGAGGCAAAAGCCGTCACCAAAAGTAACAATGAGCACGGGGTCGCAGAAGCTATAGAAAAGTATGTTTTGATATAACCTAAAAAATCTGCCCTTGAGCAGATTTTTTTATTGATGATAGTCATAAGCTAGGCGAGGACTACCGTTAGCTACATAAATAATGCCGCACTCCCTAAAGCCATAGTTCAGCACAGCTACCTGCATAGGCTGATTGTCCGCATGGGTATCGATTCGCAAGTAGGGAATCTGCTGGCAGCAAAAATCAAAGACCTGACGGGATAGGCACCTAACTTGGCCATTTGAGGCGATGCGGTGAATGGTACCGTAAGGCTCTGCAAAATGCCAGGCTCCCTTTTCGATGACCTGATAGGTCGGGTCTTCTCCAATGATAAAGGCAAAAGTGCCGACCAGCTGCTCTTCTTCCTCGACAACAAAGGAATGGCCAGCCGCAATGTCATCCTCAATCAAGCTCGCGCTGGGATAGCCTCCATCCCACTGAGTCGGATTGCCTTGGTCTTTCATGAACTGACGAGCCACATCATAAATCGCCATAATGGCTGGGATATCTTCTATTTGGGACAAACGAATCTTCATCTTTCCTCCTTTATAAAAATAAGGCTGGAAAGTCCCAACCTTATTTGAATTCTTCTGGTTTGCCAGTATACTGAGACCATTCCTTGCTGAAGAAGCGGTCATTGATCTGGTAGTTTGGCGCCGGCTGTGGATTGGCTACAAAAGGATCAACCGCCTTGTCAAAGGCCAGCCAGCCATTCCAGCCCATATGAATAGTGTCCTGCATGAAGTAAGGCTTGTCGCCGTCCTTAGAAAAATCAGCAATGTTAGTAAAACCCTGACTTTCCAGCTGGTAGCGAATCTTAGCCACCGTCCGCTGGTACATTTCAGGACTGAGTCCTGTATACTCCATCCACTTAGAATTGACCGGTGGAATGATGAAGATGACATTGGTCTTTGACTTGGCAAACTGGTCCAGAACCAGCTGCAAGTCGTTGTACTCAGGAGATTTTTCATAAGATTGCTTGGTTTGAAAACCTCTGAGCTTGGCAACCTTGCCGGCCAGACGAGTCTTGTAAAAATGATTGTCTATGCCGAATTGGTTGTTATTGGTCTTCTTCTTGGCTTCTGCTGTGGCAATCTCTTCCAAAGCCTGATAGGAGAAGGTGTCTGGCAAATCAGCCATATAAGGCAAAATTCGCTGGTCATAATTTTCATTGTTGAGGGCAGCAAAGTTGCTGAAAAAAGCATCTTGACGCTCATTAAGATGAGCCGTCATCTCAATATGGCGCTCTTCAAAGCTGCTCAGCTTTTTACCTTCAGACAGCTTCTGGACGCTCTCTGCCATAGCGACATCTGGATAGAGCTGAAGGAGGCGCTGAGCTGCATATTGCGCCGCCGCATCTCCTTGCTGCTGAGACAGATAAGCCGTCAGCTGATCACTGTTGAAGTACTGCTGAAAGGCCGAAGCATCATAGCCGGTCTTGGTAAACCACTGGGGCGACACTACATAGACCGCCGTTTGTCCCTCCAGCTCAGAGGACATCTGCTGCATACCAAAGTACTGATTAAATGATGCTGCCCCGCGCTGTCCTAGAAAATAGGGACGATAGGAGCGGTCGTATTTCTCAGCCAGCACTGCCGGATGCATACTATCAAAGCGCAGCCATTCGCTAGAGCCAAAGAAGGGAACAAAACGCATCTTCTTATCGGTCAAGGCTGTCACCTTCTTACTGCGGCTCTTGAAGTTTTCTGCTGTCAGGGTCACTGCTGAGCGCTTCTCCGCTTCTATATCATGCTTTTTATCAAGCGGATAGAAGAAAAAGAGCAGGGCAACCATGACCATGGCGCAGAAAACCGGCCCCAGAATCAGCCAGAGTCGTTTAAGCATTGCGAAGCTCCGTTACGCCTTCAACGATTTTATTGGCTGTGTTCCAGTCATCGCGGCCAAACTCTGATACTGGCACGCGGATATCAAAACGGTTTTCCAGCTCAACAATCAGCTCCACCGTTCCCATACTGTCTAGGACACCAGCGTCAAACAAATCCTCGTCCATCATATCTGACACATCTTCCATAAATAGTTCTTCAATAATTTCAATTACTTCTGCTTTTATATCCATTTTTATTCCTCATTCATTTTTATTTTTTAAACCAAAGCTCATTTAAAAATCCAGAAAAGATCAAAAATGAGAGCATGACTGCGTGAAAGGTCACCACAATCCCCAAAGCTTGGGTCCATTTATTGTCTGGCAGAGGCGGGAGCCCCTTAGCCTTGCGCTCTTTGTTTAGCGTTTTCTTCTTGCGCAGCCAGGCATCATTGACGACTAGACCAGCTCCATGAAAGAGACCGTAGGCGATATAATACCAGGTTACACCATGCCAGAAGCCCATAATCAGCATGTTGATCAGATAGGCCACACTAGAGGTCGTGTTGCGGTTTTTAAAGACCTTATTGCGCATCAGGACCATGACCAACCGCATAAAGACAAAATCACGGAACCAAAAGGACAGACTCATGTGCCAGCGATTCCAGAATTCTTTCAAATCGCGTGAGAGAAAGGGCTTATCAAAGTTGATAGGGCTCTTGATTCCCATGAGATTGGAAATAGCTAGCGCAAACATCGAATAACCGGCAAAATCAAAGAAGAGATCCAGACCAAAGACATACATGACGCCCAGAGTTCCTAGATTAAAGAAACCGCCGGTATAGAGAGCGTAGGTCTTGACATGGCCCAGCAGCAGATGTCCAAAGATATGGGCCAGGATAAACTTATAAAGGAAGCCTAGCATGATATACTTGACAGACTGCTCTAGCATATCCAGCAGCTCATCGCGCTCGGGAATGTTCAAATAGTCTTCATTGAAACGCTTGAAACGATCAATAGGACCGCTTGAAAAGGTCGGCATGAAGAGCAGGAAACGCAAGAACTCCCAGAGCGTGAACTCTGTCAGAACCCCATCGCGCATCTCAATCATCATCCCTACCGAGCGAAAGGTCAGATAGGAAATCCCCAAAAAGCCAAAGAGAGACTGATGACCGCTAATCGCGGGCTCTACCTTGACAAGCACAAGCGGCAGAACCGCCAGCAAGGTATGCAGATAAAAGATCCACTTGCTGTCCCGCGACCGGCGATAGAGTTTGTATGAATAAACCCAGACTATCTGCCAGATGACATAGCCCAGCAGAGCACAAAGCTGCGCCAGACTGGGACCTGTCAGCATCAGGACGATAAAGACCAAGCTGACCAAGGCTTCATAAAGGGGGAAGCGTTTCTTAAAGAAAAGTCCAACAAAGATTGGCAGAACTGCCAGAACGATATAGACAAAGTAAACTGGATTGCCGTAGGGTTCCAAGTGAGGCAGCTTTTTCAAGAAATCCATCATCGCTTATTGACCTCGCTAATCAGCCCCTTAATGTCAATCTTGCCATTCGGGGTCAGAGGCAGGGTCTCTCGATAGAGGAACTTGGACGGCATCATGTAGGACATCATGATATCTTGCAGATCTTCCTTGATTGCCTTGGTAATATCGATTTCTCGCTCAAACTGCTCAGCCACACCGTCTTTGAGAATGACATAGGCCAGCAGATTTTGGACCTTGTGGTCCTTATTGTAGCGGGGCACAGCCACTGCAGATTCAATGTATTTCGATTTGTTCAGGTTCTGAGACACATCCTCCAGCTCAATACGGAAACCATTCAACTTAATCTGGAAGTCCATCCGGCCACCGTAGAGTAGCAGACCTTCATCTGTCATCGAGCCTACATCTCCTGTATGATAGGCTGGCAGACCTTCAAATTCAAAGAAGGCCTCCGCTGTCTTCTCAGGATTATTCAGATAGCCTTTGGATACAGCTGGGCCGCAGACGATGATTTCTCCCTGCTGGCCATTCGGCACCTTCTGCCCCTCTTCATCAATGACAAAGGTAGGAGAGTCCGCCTTGGTATAGCCAATCGGCAGGCGCTTGCAATTTTGCAGCATCTCATCAGTCACTGCTACTGCAGACAGGGCCACTGTTGCCTCAGTCGGACCATAGGCATTGATAATGCGAGCTTGAGGGAAGCGAACGCGCAGCTTCTGAGCTGTCTTGACTGTCAATTCCTCGCCGTCAAAGTAGAAATGCGTCAGCTGAGGCAGCTTCTGGCTATTAAAATCATCCGACAGCAAGGCCATGTCCGCGAAGGAAGGTGTCGAAGTCCAGATAGCAATAGGCAGACTGAGAATCGTCTCAAACAGCTGCTTGAAATCCTGAGTCACAGCCGAAGGTAGGGCAAAAAGAGTCCCTCCCAAGGCCAAAGTCGGTGCCCAATACATGACTGACAAGTCAAAAGAATAAGGCGGTTGAGCCAACATTTGAGGACGAGCTGGAGTCGCAAACTCCTTATCCGTAATCATCCAATTCGTAAAGCTAAGCAGATTATTGTGGGAAATCTGAACTCCCTTAGGCTTGCCAGTCGTTCCTGATGTGAAAATGATGTAATAGTTATCATCTCCTTGCACTGGATGGCTAAGCTCATAGGACGCTCCATCTCTGAAGGCTGTCTGAACTTGCTCCGCACTGAAAATAGGAGCTGTCACATCTGCCAGCGGAAAATCATTGATAGCAATAATCAAGCTTGGCTCAGCAACTTCCACAATCGCTGCCACACGCTCCAAGGCTGAATGGCTGTCGATAGGAATGTAGGCATGACCAGACTTGGTCAAGGCCACAAAAGTAGCCAGCATTTCGTATTCCTGACCGCCAAAGACCACAACCGGAGACTTGTCAGGAAGTCCCAAACGGTCAATCTGAGCCGCCAACGAATCGGAATCCTTCTTTAAATCACCATAAGTATGAACTTGACCTAAAATATCATAGACCGGAAAATCCGGCTGCACCTGAGCAAAATGCTCAATCGCCTCAATCATATCATGTATCACTTTATTTGACATTGTTTCCTACTCTCTCACATTAAAATTCATTATAGATAAAGCCACCCTGACCCTGACCCAGATAGCTAAAGAAATAAAGCAAGGCCAGAAAGATAACAAAATATAGTAGGGTTTGGCCTAAAAATTTATATAGGGTTTGATGTTTTTTCATTGATCTCTCTTATATTTTTAGTTAGACTTACACCATTTTACCATTTTATGGAAGATGTTTTCAACACAAAAGCTAAGGAAGATGTAAAGTTCTTGTAAGGAAGAAATATACTTTGATGTGCCTTATAAACAGCCATTAAAAGACTTTTTCAAAAAATATATAAAAATTTTATATATTTTGCTTGACTTTTTTCCTAAGAGGTTGTAGACTATATATAGAAAGATTATATATAAATATTTTACACAAGGAGGTGGTCCTATGTCTTTCCCCACATCATCGGCTTTGATTGAGTTTCTCATCTTAGCCATCCTTGAAAAAGACGATTCCTACGGTTATGAAATCAGCCAAACGATCAAGCTGATTGCTAATATCAAAGAATCAACACTTTACCCCATTCTGAAGAAGCTGGAGCAAAATGACTGCCTCACGACTTATTCGCAGGAGTACCAAGGACGAAAACGAAAATACTATTCACTCACTGCCTACGGGCATGAACATTTACTCACTCTAAAAGAAGAGTGGCAAACTTATACCATGACCATCAACGGTATCATAGAAGGGAGCATCCGTCATGACAAGAACCGAGTATCTAGCTGAGCTAGAAAAATATCTGAAAAAACTGCCACGCAAGGACTACCAGGAAGCTATGGATTACTTCACTGAGTACTTCGACGAGGTAGGCCCAGAGGGCGAGGCAGCTGCTATTGCTGATTTAGGCAGCCCAAAGGAAGCGGCCCACGAGATTATGCTAAATCTTTTGGACAAAAAAGTCGAGGAAGATAATCAAGACAGCAGTTCATCAAAAAACACTAAGAACATCGTCCAGATTGCTATCCTATCCATTTTGGCAGCACCCTTGGCTATTCCGCTCTTTATAGTAGCAGCACTTTTGATTATTATTTTCTTCCTCTTCGTCTTTATCTTTGCTCTAGTCATGGCTATAGGTGCCTTTGCCTTCTTTATTTTTGGAATCAGCCTGATCTGGGACACTTTGACAGTGGGACTGACAACATCGATCCCGGCCTTCCTGTTCACTCTGGGGCTCAGTGTTCTAGTTCTGGGACTGTCCGGCATCTTCTACGCAGGCATTTCTCCTGTTACTCAGTTTGGCAAGGCTGGCTTTGTCAAACTAGCTCAACTTTTCGCAAAGAAAGGAACACGTCATGGCTAACATCAAATTGAAAAAACCTCTTTTATCTGCAGCTATTTTAGCCTGCCTCTTTGGTGGAGCCCTGACAACTATCGGCTCCATTACAGGCGGTGTCAATGACTTGGTCAATTCTACCAAAAGCAAGGTAAAACTAACGAAAAAAGAAGAAAGTTTCTCTGATCTTTCTTCCCTAAATATCAACTTAGCAGCTAGAAACCTCGTCATCAGCGAATCTCCTGATGACAAGGCTCACTTGACCTATTACCAAAGAGACGGCAACTATCAGATTGGCGGCAGCATGCTTGGAAAAATAACAACAAGTTCTGAAAATGGAAACTTAAACATCAAGGAAGATGGTGCAGACTCCTTCCACATAAGCACTGACATCCGCTCCTTCCACATAAGCACTGGCATCCGCTCCTTACTCAGCTTATTTGACCAAGAATCTCAGGAGAAGCGTACTGTGGAGCTTTCCCTGCCCAAGGGGACCAAGCTTGAGACATTCAGCGGCAGTTCGTCATTAGGAGATGTTACGCTGTCCAATCTATCAGCCAAAAATGCTGACTTCTCTCTATCTCAGGGCTCGTTGACTGTGAATGATGGCCAATTCGCATCTGGTAAATTTAAGAACTCTCTGGGAGAGATTACCATCAATAACAGTCAGATTAGCTCTGGAAAAATCATTGATTCTTCGGGTACCATCACTCTGAGCAACAGCCAGTTCGCATCTGGCGAAATATCAAACTCTCTGGGAGAGGTCAATCTAAACTCGAGCAAAATCTCCGACAGCACTCTGAAAATCTCAAGCGGCTCACTGAACTCTGAACAGTTGGAATTAGCTGGTACAATCTCTATCACTAACCAACTGGGCGATATTAATCTGCATCTGGTTTCTGGCAGTTTGTCGCAGCTATCCTTTGATCTGAAAACGGATCTAGGTGAAATTGACATCCCTAGTAGTATAAGTGTAGAGCACTCCAAAGGCCATGAACTTGGCGGCTCTGCCATCCGTAAAGTCGAAAATCCGACAACTACACTTACTGCCAGCGTCGAAAGCGGTAGCATTAAGCTCAGCGAATAAATCATAGAAAAGAATATATACAATCAGGGAGTCTTCAGCGGCTCCCTTTTTTTGATAAAAATTCCCGCACTGACCTAAGTTTGCTTTACAGGTCTTGGCCTTTGTGCTATGATATTCTATAAAAATTTATCACAAGGAGGTTCCTATGAAAAAACTCACACCTGGCATGCACATTCGGGTCGTTAGCCCCTCAGCGTCAATCGAACACATCGGTGGCTTTGAGGCCAATCTAGCCGCCAAGGAGCGCTTAGAAAAGTTAGGATTTACCGTGTCTTTTTCGGAACATTATCTGGAAAATGATATGCTAGACTCTGCCTCCATCGAAAGCCGGGTGGCAGACATTCATGCTGCCTTTTCGGATGACTCTGTTGATGCTATTCTGGCCACCATCGGCGGATTCAACTGCAATGAGCTCCTACCCTATCTGGACTTTGAATTGATTGCTAGAAATCCTAAGATTTTCTGCGGCTACTCAGATACAACAGCCTTGCTCAACGCTATCTATAGCAAGACCGGCATGAAAACCTACATGGGACCGTCCTACTCCAGCTTTAAGATGGATGCCCTGCAGGACTATCAGACCGAGAGCTGGCTCAAGGCCATCAGCCAGACTTCTTATGAATTGACTCCTAGTGAAAAATGGGGCGACAATGCTTGGTATCTGCCCGATGCGCCAATGACCTTCCATGAGACAGAGTGGAAAGTCTATCATCACGGGCAAGCCCAAGCCACTATTATCGGCGGCAATCTCTCCACTTTCTCACTTCTGCGCGGCACCCCCTATGCCCCGACAGATGAAAACTATGTCCTCTTTGTTGAAGAGGCGGAGGAAGATGATTATGTGGAGTTTGACCGCAATCTAGCTGCCCTCCTTCAGGCCTATCCTAACCCGAAAGCCCTTCTCATCGGCCGCTTTCCAAAAGAATGTCAGATGACAGAGGAACTGCTCCTTTATATCTTGGATAAACATCCAATTCTAAAGACGATTCCCGTCCTCTATGACTTGGACTTTGCCCATACTCAGCCACTCTTTACCATTACCATCGGTGCTCAAGTGACAGTGGATACGGAGAAGATGTTGATTAAGATAGATGAGTAAGGCATATCATAATTACTGTGGAGGTAGTAAAATGTCAGCTCATAAATGGTTGTTTTTTGACATTGGCTCTACTTTGATTGATGAAAAAGAAGCCTATCAAGATAGAATTAGGAGAGCAATTACAGGGACAAATATTAACTACGATATTTTTTATGCTCGTATGGTTGAACTGTTTAAAGAAGGCAAAAAGGGAGACTTGGAGACAATAAAAGAATTTAACTTAGAACGTCCCATTTGGAACTCTAATTTGGAGAAATTATACCCAGATGCCCAAGTGGTCTTAAAAGAATTGCACAACCGATATAAAATCGGAATCATCGCCAACCAACTACCTGGCCTAAAAGAACGTTTGAAAAAAATGGGACTATATCAATGGATTGATTTAGTTGTCTCTTCTGCAGAGCTCGGACTTGCCAAGCCTTCCCCTGCCATTTTCACTTTAGCTTTAGAGAAAGCTCATTGCCCTTCTCAACAAGCTGTCATGATTGGTGATCGAATAGACAATGATATCATACCTGCTAAAGCACTAGGAATGACAACTATCTGGTTAAAACAAGGTTTTAGTGCTTATTACCAACCCCAACGACTAGAAGAAAAACCTGATTTCACCATAGAAAATTTATCGTCCCTCTTAAGTCTTCTATAAAAGATTGCTTTGCAGAAACATAGCTGCATCCCCGTCTTTTTCATAAATTAATAAGGCAGTTCAAATTGAACTGCCTTATTTTCTTATCGTCCACCAAAACCGCCTTGGCCGCCTGGGGCACCGCCGCCACCGGGTCCACCAGCGCCAGGTCCGTCGGCTGTGATTTCTGTTCGGCTTTCACCATTGACCGTGATAGTACCGCCAGTGTAGGTAGCTGTTCCGTCAAAGTCAAAGGCAGATACCGTAGAAGTAATATCCAAGTTTCCTCCTGACATGATGACATCGCCGTTGGAGTCGATAGCGTCTGTATCGCCTTCACCGACCTCGACCTTGATATCGCCACCAGTAATCTTGATAAAGATATCAGCGCCAGTTACGTCACTAGCTGCATTGATCCCATCATCCGTCGCATAAAGATCCAGTTTACCGCCGTTAATGGTAACATTGGTTCCTTCCAGAGCTTCTACACTCTTGGAAACCGTAATCGTTCCACCATCAATCAAAGCAATATTGCTAGCATGCAGACCATCATCACCAGCATTAATCGTGATGGTGCCGGACTGGATACAGAGATTCCCCAGAGAAGTGTCTTCATCATTGTCCGCGTGGATAGCATCTTCTGTCGCTGTGATATCGATAGTAGCGTCCTTGATATTAATGGCTGAAGCTGCAGACAGACCATTCTTAGCTGCCTTGAGCGTATAAGTGCCACCTGTCACCCGCAAGGTCTGCTCAGACTTAATCGCTGTTTCATACTTGCCGTCAACTGTCAGACTTCCAGAGCCATTGAGAGTCAGATCAGAGTTACTATAGATAGCTGCATCTGCATCCGTATTGCTATGATTTGATGAATCTGAGATTGTGTTTTGGCTGCCGTCAGCCAGAGTTAGGCTTGTTTTACCCGCATTTTCTACTAGGATAGCTGCGTCTGTCCCGCTCATGGTTACACCATTTAGGACGATTTGAACCTTGTCGCTATCACCTGCTTTGACGACAATCTGCACATTTTCACTCGTTCCGGAAACGACATAGGTCCCAGCTTCTGAGATTGTTACAGTAGAGCCAGAAACACTAGCACCGTCACCATAAGTCTTAGCACTAGAGCCGCTCAGGCTGATAGTCGTCGCCTTAGACTCATCATAAGAAGCGCCTGAGTCTTCTGAAGCAAAGTAATCAGAAGTATTGGTCTTAGTCTGACTGGTGCTGGTAGCATTAGCAGTCTGAGTGGTGCTTGAAGCTGTAGAACTGCTGGCGTTTGAGCTACATGCTCCCAGCACTGCTGTCATCAAGACCAGTGGAATCATCAATTTAATTTTTTTAAGGGTTGATTTTGATTGTTTCATTTTTCTTTTCCTATCTATTTTATTTGCTGCTGATACAGTTTGCTTTTTTATAAGCAAAGCCATATTTGGAGAAAGAGCTAGGAGACAGCTGGTAGCGATCCATAATCTCGCTCAGCCATAGCGGACAAGCTTCTGGAATCTTAACTTCCATAATCACGTGGTTGGCTGGTAGGAGATGATCTCCATGGCGACCAGCCAAGAGACTCAGATCATAAGGACGGTAGGTCAGGTCGTGATCAAAGGTAATCCGAATCCGCTCGTCCTCAATCCCCTTCATAGAATAACGATTGTAGCCGATATACATCATAGGCTGAATGTTGCCAAAATGCTGGGTCAACCAAGCCATTTCCTTATCTATCTGAAGGTCAGTCAGCTGACTGTAATCACCGTCCAGGTAGGCTTCCGCTGTCAGCAAATCTGCTGCAAGACGGCGTTTGGTGACCAGATTCTCCGTCTTTTTCTTGATTTCCAAAAAGACTTGACTATCCTCGGTCGGATGCTCTTGATAAGTCCGCAAACGCACCTTCTCATCAAAGCAAGGATTTTCCAAGGACTCACGAATAAGCTGATAAGATGGCGTATCGTAGTAGAGATTGTTAATGGTCGAATAAGCTCGCTCATCCTCCACCAGATATCCTTCAAACTCTAGCAATAGATCCAGCAAAGTTTCCTTGGAAATGATGTATTTGGTTTCAAAGCGCTGAAAATGATGTTGAAAAAATTTTTCTGCCATGGGCTTCTCACCTCTCTATCTTTCTTGAATGTAATGCAATTTTAAAGATGAAAACTTAAAAGAAAGATAAAGAAAACTTAAAGAAAACAAAACATCTCCCTTTTCAGGAGATGTTGGTTAGAGAAAAAGTAAACGAATTACAGATAGACTTTTCATCTACATTTTTACAGATTCATAAAAGCACGAACCCTAAGCTAGCTGTTTTTTATCTGTTCGATAAACTAGAGTACCAAGTGTCATGAAAAGAACTAAAACAAAAGTAAGGAAGAGGACCTGAGTACCGATTTGACCATTCATGGAAATCGTTTGACGTAAGCCCGATACAGAATAGCTCATTGGCAGCCAAGGGTTGATAACTTGGAAAATCTTACTAGTCAGCTCCAGCGGATAGGTTCCTGCACTAGAAGCCAGCTGTAAAAGCAAGAGAATCAGAGAAGCAAAGGCGCCGAGCTTGCTATCCCAAGTAACCAAAGCCGTCACAAGAGCCATAAAGGTCATGCTGGCTAGGACAATCAAACCAAGGGTTGCCCACTCATGGTTTGCAGATAGGCCTATCAAGTGCACAGCACCATAGACCAAAACACCCGCTACGACAGATATGACTCCATTTACCTCTATACGGGCCTTCAACCAGTCTCGTCTCGTCTTAGGTTCTTGACCTGATGGAAGTGTGCTAAAGATGATATTAGTTGAAATAGCTGCCACAAATAAAGCTACTGAAATCATATAAGGCGCCATTCCAATGCCGTTTTTCTCTACCTTATTCTCATCTGTCTTGCTCAGTGTCAGAGGATCTGCTAGAGTTTTTGCATTGTCTTCCTTGGTTGAAACAGCCGACAATTTATCGCCTGCATCTGAGAGGCCATTGGACAAATCGCTCGTTCCCACGGTAAGTTTAGAGAGATTATCCGTTAAAGCACTGCTGCCATCAGCCAGCTTCTCTGTGCCACTCGCTAATTGATTGGTTCCATCTGCTAATTTCCCGAAACTAGAGGTCAATTCTGGCGATTTATCTGTTAATTGGGCAGCCCCGTTTGCTAATTTTGTTGTATTTGCTAGCAAATCAGGGTTCTTACTTGCCAAAGCTGATGTCCCCTCAGATAGCTGACCGACTGCATTGGTATAACTTGTCACCCCTTGCTCCAATTGTGTCGCGCCGGTCGTTAATTTTTCATTTAGGGTATCTACACCTGCGACTAGTTGATTGGCTCCTCCGCTTGCTGAACCGAGGCTAGTACTCACCGTTGACAAGCCATTATAAAGGCCATTTATCAGATTAGATGCTTGGGGTAAAACCTGAGTAGAAGTGTTTCCCAATTGACTAATTTTCGTTTGACTGGTAGCTTTTATCACTTCAAGAGAAGCCCTCATCGTATCAACTTCTGATAAAATTGCCTGAGCAGATTGATCACTTCCTGCTTGACTAGCACCGACTGCTGCGTCAATCTCAGCCTTAGCCTCACTAGAAAGCCCTTGATAAGCACTGGTCCCTTGGACACTTGCCAAAGCTGCGGCCTTGGCATCCTGATTGTTATTGATAATGGCTTGAGCGGATGCTGCTATGCTAGTCAGTGAAGCTTCAATGCTGTCTGTCGACACTGCTGAGTCACTTGCTGCAGCTTGAATACTAGCATTCAACTGTGTCAAACCGTTTGCTAAATCATTGACGTTTTGCTGGTTGTTAGCTAAGGTGGTATCTACCGAGGACTTTAATGTGGCCAAGCCAGTATTCAGATTTGTCACACCTGTCGATAAGGCCTGAACTCCATCTCCTGACTGGGTGAGCTGTTGGAATCCACCCAATAAGTCTGCTGATCGACCCGACAGCTGATTTGCACCTGTGGCCACAGTACTTACACCACTAGTATAAGTGTTTATCCCATTTGACAAACTACCCAGTCCAGACGATACTTGTGCAACACTCCCAGTATAAGTCTGTAGTCCTGTGTTAAATTGAGCTGCACCGGACGATAATTTGCTCGTGGCTTGATTCAGAGTTCTTAAATTATCTGCAATTGTCTGACTGCCTGAACCTAGTTGTTGGCTGCCAGATGCTAATTGCTGAGCACCATCGGATGCCTTCACCAAGCCAGTTTTTAGATCTCCCATATTCTTAAATAAGGCGTTTGTATAAGTATCCGTGACATTTTGCGCCACCGTCTGCTTCAAAGAAGCCATGGCTGAATCACTCATCTTACCAGCAATAAAACTGTGGCCACTAGACGTTTGATAGTCAATCTTCATTTGCTGAGGATTATCGGTCAAAACACTGGCTGCACGTTCAGATAAATCACTTGGAAGCGTCACAACCATGTAGTAATCACCCTTTTCCAGACCATTTTGAGCGTCTTCTTTACTGACGAAGTGAAAATCCAGATTTTTATTTTCCTTGAGGCTGGAAACAACATCCTCGCCTATAGACAAGGTCTTACCACTAGCAGTTACAGCTTTATCCTGATTGACGACCGCCACTGGCAAGTCCGATACCTTTCCATACGGATCCCACATGGAGCTCAGGAAAATAACATTATACAAGGCAGGAATCAAAGAGACTCCTAACATCACAATGATAAAAGTCGGCTTTTTTAAAATAGCTTTCCATTCTTTTAACATATCTACCTCCTAAAATTATACACAGTGTCCAAATTTCAATAAAATTGATTATACACCAATCGAAAATTATTACAAGTTTATTTTTTAAAAAAAATGGACACCGTGTCCAATTTTGTTTAAAAAGATTGCAAGGAAGCGGAATAAGTTAGTCCTACTGTCTTTAATCCCTGAATAATCTGTAAACAAAAGGTATTTTCCCATAGGTAGGTACACAGAAAATCAGTTTTATGTTAGAATTATTAGCGGAGCATATAGAATTAAATGTCAAACTTTTAAATTAATTATATGGTTCCATGTGAAACACTGTTGTCAGCAGATGCCTCATATCACAATAGCTCAAGTAAGATTGAGCATAGTAAAGAAAGGTTTAAGATAATGAAAAAAAGAACACTATTTAGCTTATTTTCTCTAGCTGCAGTACTATTTCTGCTGTCAGCCTGCCGTTTCCTTGTACCATCTAATTCAGATTCTACCACTCGCTCTTCTAATTCGGATAAATCAGGAAAAAAAGTTAGTTTAAAGGATTCCTCAAGCTCATCAAAGCAATCTTCCAAAAGTAGAAGCAGCTCCCCTAGCAGCAGTAGTTCTTCCAGAAGTTCTAGTAAAGAAAATAGTAGTTCTAGTAAGGATATAGAAAAAACCACAGATGGTCTTCCAGAAGATGCCGATCACGCTAAGAATGATAAGATTTATGCGACTGGCAATGCCAAGGTCTATTACCAATCCTATGAATCTGGCGGTTTTGAAGCTCAAATTCCTGAATTTAAAGGATATACCCAAGAAAAAGTCAAAAGTATTCTCGGCGAACCAGAAAAAATAAGCACCGATCTCGCTTCTGAATATGAAGCCTTCCAAAACAAAGAATTAGAAAATCTTAAAAGACTGGTTCAGGAGCAAAAAATAAGTACCGAACAAGCGCGTGCTTTCTTAGCGGGTGTAGTTGACATTGCTCAAGCATCAAGATTACAAAATACCTACACAATTTACTCTTATAAAAATGAACAAATTTCTATTATCTTCTCACAGGAAGGCGAGCTACTTTATGTCACTCCTGACCCTGACTACCTCTACTTTAAATAATGTTCATAACAAAAGCCGAGACTTTACTTTAAGCCTCGGCTTTATTATTTTACCAGTCGACTAAGCCTAATCAGATAAAATTTTGTCTATCTATGCTTAATTCCGGAATTTAACTCTTTTCCACTGGAAAAACATTTGATATAATAGTACACGGAGAAAAAGAAAAAGTAGTTTGCTATGATGGCTATTCGCTTGAAGAGCAGACTGAGGCTTAGCCTCAAAGGGAGATTTTATGTTAGAAAGCAATAAACGCCGAAAAACCAAGGCTATTATTGAAAGAGCCATGGTTTCACTACTGCATAAGCAGTCCTTCGACCATATCACTACTGTACAGCTAGCTCAAGCTGCTGGCATCAGCCGTAGTAGTTTTTATACTCACTACAAGGACAAGTACGATATGATTGAACGTTATCAGCAAAACCTCTTTCATCAGTTGGGATATATTTTTGAGAATAATCAAGAAGATGTTCAAACTGCGATTACAGAGGTCTTTCAGTTCCTCCAGCTAGAACCACTCTTGGCTGCTCTTTTGACAGAAAATGGCACGAAAGAGATTCAAAATTTCCTGCGCCATAAGCTGCAGGTGATGCTGGCGGATAGTCTGCAGGACCGTTTTAGTAGACGTGTTTACAATCATTTTGAAAAAGAATACAGCCGGGTCTTTCTAGCCAATGCCTTCTTTGGTGTCTGCCAAATGTGGATTGCTAGAGGAAAAAAAGAAAGTCCTGAACAAATAGCAGAATTTCTTTTGAAAATGCTGTAAGAAGCTGCTCTAATTCATTGAATTACAGCTCTTCTAATATTTTGAAAAATTAAACAGGGTGTACGAAACCTCTTTTGGTTCTGTACACCCTATTTTTATTGCATTATAGTTTCATAGCCAGCATATTGACTGTCATTCCAGCTGCTGTTCCCATCAGAGCGATGGTGTCCCCTTCCTTGACCAGATTACGCTCCAGAGCATAGCAGAGAGAAAAAGGCACTGCTACTGACACCATATTCCCATAGTCTTGCACAATATTAAGGTATTTATCATCAGGAATACCCAAGCTGCGCATGACCATTGGCAGAGCCCGACTCGCCTGATGCGGAATGATATAATCCAAGTCAGATAGGCTAAGGCCACTCTTTTCTTTAAATTCTTTAAACATTTCTGGAATTTTTCTGGCAGAGAGCAAGAGAATCTTCTTGCCATTCATGTCAAACATGTAGTGAGTCTTGGTAGCATCTGAATACTCCTTAGGCTGAAACGATGTCAAACCACCGCGAATCTCTGTATCATGAGCTCCCTCAGACCAAGTCCGCTGCAGGCTGGAGATGACCCCTCTCTCTTCCTCTGTTGCTTCAAAAATCAAAGCAGCCGCACCGTCACTGAACAACTCAAAACTTTCCTTCTGATTGGGATTGAGACCCAAACTTCCAACCTCACTGGACACAATGAGAATCCTTTGATACTCACCAGCCTCCAACAAATGAGACATGAGACTCAAAGCCGAGATAAAACTGGTACAGGTCGTATTGATATCCATGGCTGGAATGGACAAGCCCTTGGCTACCAACTCATGAATCAGGGCCGCGGTGCAGGGAATAGGCTGAACGCCCACTGCACTAGCTGACACGATACAATCGATGTCTTTGATTGTCAAACCCGCTTGCTCTAGGGCTTTTTCAATCGCCTTAACCGCCATGGAAAGCTGGGTTTCTTCATTTTCCACTACCCGATATCGAGTCTGATCCTTAAAAGTCACGGTATTTCTAGGTAGATGCGTACCGTAACCAACTATCTTTATATGATTCTTTACTGCAGTCATATTAAACTCCTTCTTGTCAGACTTGGGGCTGCTCGGCAGCTGGGTAAACTGCCAAAGCACTTCAGCCTCTGATTCATATGTTTTTCCACTTGGAGCATTCTTAAGCCCGATAGATACGTTTCAACTTACGGCTTCTGTCCCGCTGATAATCTTCAAAAGAAATAGCCGGCATAAGAAAGTCTTTATCAGTCGCCAAATTCTGAAACTGCTGGATAATCTCGTCTTCTCGCTGCTGACTACGATGTTCGATAGCAATGGTCAGCGAGTAGTCCTTTTTCTGAGCGACTTGATATTCTCCAATCCCATCAACCAAGAGCAGACAACGGCGGATAAAGTCTGGAAAGACCTCCACCGACTGACCTGCAGCATTTTCAAAAATGAAAATATCATCTGAGCGCCCCTCAATCCTGTCAATCCGTGTAAAGACCGAACCGCAAGGGCAAGGTTCAGGATTTTCCACCAAGATATCATTCAGCTCATATTGAAAAATTGGCTGAGAAGTCCGCTTAAAATCCGTAATAATTGGATAAAAGCGCCTATCATCCAGGTAGCGCTTATCTACATGGACAATATCTTCGTTTAGATGAAGATTGCCGTAGGCACAGCTGCAGGCTAAAAAGCCCTCGGTCGCTTGGTAGACCTGATCCACCATTTTCAGACCAAAACCTGCTTGAATCCTCTGCCGATCTGGCTCTTCCAAAATCTCTGCCACCGATACGACTTTGCTAGCGGCAATCTGCAAATTTTCTGCCTGGACTTGTTTTGCCAGCTCCAAGAGCATTGATGCTGGCGCTACCAAAATCGTCGGCTGGTAAGCATTCAAGCGCTCTACGTGTTCTTCAGCTCCCTGGAAAGTATCAAAATACTCCAGAGAAATCAAGCCTGAATTGACAGTCTGATAGAGTTGGTTGTCTGCCCGAAGAAAGAAGGCAATTTTGTGCCCAAAGAGTTTGCCTTTAGGCAGCATCTTGGCCAAGATGGCTGCCGCCCACATACTGCGCTCCTTTTCAGTGGTGACAAACAAGCCTCGGTGACCGGATGTCCCCGAAGACAAGCCGACAGCGATTTCTCCTATCATGGGACTGAAATCACGTGTCCGCTCACTCTCTAGGGCCAAAGCTAGCAACTCATCACGATCCAGTCCCTGAGTATTGAGCTCATTGAAATGCTCCATCATGAAGGCCTTATTCATCTTAAAATCTGCTGGAATACCTGATTTAAAATAAGGTGATTCCTGCTGCAGAAATTCCCGATAGGCTGCTAAAGCCTTGATTTGATAGCATTCCAAGGCCTGTCGATCTTTAAATCGATGCACCCAGCGCATGACGCTAAAGGTTTTTAGAAATGTTCCTAGTTTCATACAAAATCTGCTCCGCTCTCTCAGCCGGATCATGACTGACTAGCACCTGATAGCCAACAGCAAGTAACTGCCGTAGCAAGGCCACACCGGCCATGTATTCTTCCTTACTATCTTGGATGAGTGACGGCAAGAGACGCATCTGCTCCGTATAAGGCAACAGATCCACGCCCCAGCACAAATCAGCTCCGATAAACAGATGATAATCTGGCAAAAAGAGACAAGCTTGACCAGCAGCATGCCCATCAACTGAGGCCAGATATATACTGCCATCGCCAAACAAGTCAACTGTCTTGCGATAGAGGAATGCTGCTTGGACCTGCTGAGGTTCCACCACTTCCAACCGACTCTCAAAATCCTGCGGAAGAAATTCCTTGAAAATCAAATCCTTCAGTTTGGCATGCTGATACGTTTTGAAAACGGTCTTGGTCAGAATGAAGCGGGCCTTGGGAAAGAAAGCGGCTCCGCCGATGTGATCTGGATGCAAGTGCGACAAGATGACATAAGAAATATTTTCTGGCGCAATTCCTTTTTGCTCAAGCAGACGATCTACACGCTCCTCTTCTGACATATCAACAGGCGTTCCCAGACCATAAAGCCAGTATTTAAAATTGGGCTTCAGAATAGCTGGAGAATAGCCAGTGTCGTAGAGAATATAGCCTTTCTCACGATGCTTCAAGAGGAAAACACCAGCTGGAAAAATCATTTTTTTCTTGGCAACTCCCTTAAACATCTGCTGCAAGTGACTGCTGCAGCGCCCAGGGTGAAGATACTCAATTTTTTCGATAATGTTGGACATATTTTGCAATCCCTTCACTGATTGTCAACTTGGGTTGATAGCCCAAATCTCTTACTGCTGCTGATATATCCAGCGTTTGACTGTAACGCATTAAGTAATAAGTGTAAAGAGTCAGAGGAGGCTCTTTTTCAATGTTAAAAAAGCGATAAAAGCTTTCAAAGCCCTGTGCCAGAAGACCTAGAAAAGCAGCAGGCAACTTAACATAACGTTTACGAACCTGTAAACCTTCCAAAGCTTCATCCAGCATATCCTTGAAACTACGGGATTCTCCGTTGCTAATGTTGTAAACTTGTCCTTGAGCTTCTGGAATTTCCAAAGCCAGACGAACAGCCAAGGCCACATTTTCCACACAGGTCATGTCCATCATTTGCTGACCATTTCTTATGAGTGGAATCGCCAGTTTTTGGCTCAAGCGCAGAATCCTAGGAAAGATACTGGTATCTCCAATACCAAAAAGCCCTCTAGGGCGCAAGATAACTGATGGAACTTGAGGGTAGCTTCGGACAATCCGCTCAGCCATGAGCTTACTTTTGATATAAAAATTCAGCTCATTTTCCTGAGGAGCAGCCTCTTCTTTAATAGCAAGTTGATCACGCGCCGCAGCATAAACACTAGGTGAGGAAATATAGACCAGTCTTTTCACTCCAAAATGTCGGCAGGCTTCCATAACCAGTTTGGTTCCTACCACATTGGTCTGATAAAACTGCTCCCAGGGTCCCCAAATCGTTGAGAGGGCACCAGCATGTACCACTGCATCCACTCCTTCGCAGGCTGCAAAAATTTCTTCTTCTCTGGTAAAATCTCCAGCAAAAAACTCTACTAAAGGACCTTCTAACTGCCGACCAGCCTTCAGATTACGACCAAAAGACCGCACCTGATAGCCTTGTTCAGCTAGCTCTTCAACAACATACTTTCCTAGAAAGCCAGTCGCTCCTGTCACTAGAACCTTCATCGCTACTCCTTTCATACAATTTTCTGTTTCTGTCTTGTCCCCATTATACACCATTTCAGCAAATCTTCCGTAAAAAAGCTGGAAAAAATCTTTACAGAGTGTCTCACCTGATTGGATAGGAGCAGAAAGAAATCAGATAATTTCCAAATACAGCTATCTCAAGCCATTGACATTTTTTTGTAGGAATTAGCTCTATTATTTCATTGAAAATATAAAAAAGAAGCCGGGAAACCGACTTCTGAACAAATACAAATTAAAGCATTTTGTTGTAGAATTCAACGATAAGTGCTTCGTTGATTTCTGGGTTGATTTCATCGCGCTCTGGAAGGCGAGTCAATGAACCTTCTAATTTTTCAGCATCGAATGATACGAATGCTGGACGTCCAAGAGTTGCTTCAACAGCTTCAAGGATTGCAGGCACTTTCAATGATTTCTCACGAACTGAGATTACTTGACCTGGAGTTACGCGGTATGATGGGATATCAACGCGTTTGCCGTCAACAAGGATGTGACCGTGGTTTACGAATTGACGAGCTTGACGACGAGTAGTCGCAAGACCAAGACGGTAAACAACGTTATCCAAGCGACGCTCCAAGAGAAGCATGAAGTTGAAACCAAGGATTCCTTCTTTGATTTTTGAAGCTTGAACAAACAAGTTACGGAATTGTTTTTCACCTACACCGTAAGTGAAACGAAGTTTTTGCTTTTCAGCCAATTGCAAACCGTATTCTGACAATTTGCTGCGGTTGTTTGGTCCATGTTGACCAGGTACATAGTTACGGCGAGCCAATTCTTTACCTGTACCAGTAAGAGAAAGACCCAAACGACGAGCTTGTTTCCAAGATGGTCCTGTATAACGTGACATAAAAATGTCCTCCTGTAAAATATTTTCGAGGAAATAGTCACTTAGAAAGCCCTGATTCGTGCAGAACATTTTCGCCCAAACAGCTAAGGCTACTTTTATAGCTGATGTTCTGTTGACGAGCTCCATGCTTTCCTGCTGCTATTTCACACAAAGGCTATTGTACCATGAATACAGTCAAAAGTAAAGGGCCTCATCCAAAAAATCAAGCCAAAAGGCTTGATTAAAGTTGTTTCTTTAAAGCAAAGGAATTCCAACAGTTGCTTCACACTCCCAAAATCCTCAAAATCTCTTGCTTATATCGCAGCTTCTGTAGTTCCTTATCCTCGCTGTCTGACCAGGTCAGCTGGAGATTTGCGACGATTTGCCCAGGCCGATTTTTCAGAACATAGATACGGTCACTGAGAGCCAGAGCTTCCTCGATGCTATGAGTAATGAGAAGAGTCGTCAGACCCAGCCTACGGTGAATATCCAGATACCAAGTGTGTAGCTCCATCTTTGTCAGCTCATCCAGAGCACTAAAGGCCTCGTCCAGAAGAAATAGCTTGTGACCGAACATGTAGGTCCGCAGCAGAGCCACACGCTGCCGCATCCCCCCACTCAGCTCATGTGGATACTTATCTGCCACATCAAAGAGCCCGAACTCCTTCAAAATCTGAGTTGCCTGCTCCGTCGCTTCCTTTTTGGATACTTTTTGGATTAGCAGGGGTAAGATGACATTGCCCAACACCGTCTTGTGCTCCAGCAGCAAGTCCTTCTGCAGCATATAACTCACCCGACCCTTGGGATTTTCCTGCCCGTCTAGGACAATCCTGCCCGACTGGACCTCCAAAATCCCAGCAATCAGATTAAAGAGGGTCGTTTTCCCGACTCCACTTGGTCCCAAAATCGCTACGACCTGGCCAGCTTCCACCTGTAGACTGATATCTTTCAAAATCTGCTGCTCATCATAAGCATAGCTTACATTTTCAAGTTTAATTTCTGTCATTATTTTATATAATCGTTGCTAAATCCCTTGTCACTCAAGTCATTGTCTACGATACCCTTATCCTTGGCCCATTTGTAAAAGGCATTCCAACGGCTAGCCTCAAACTGACCCCACTTGTCCTTATCCGATGCATATTGCTCAGACAGATATTTTTGAGAAGCCAAGACAAAGTCACGCTTGTTTTTCAACTCTGGCGCATGCTTGATTAAAATATCTGCTGCTTCTTCAGGGTGCTCCATGGCATATTGATAACCCTTCTTAATAGCCTGCAGGACCTTTTTCGCCTCGTCCGGATTCTTCTTGAGATAGTCATTATTAGCAATGATGACAGGAGAATAATAGTCAAACTCCTTGACATAGTCCTTCATATAAAAGAAATTAGTGTCCATGCCCTGAGTCTCTGCCATGATACCATCCCAACCATGATAAATCCACGCTGCATCAAACAAACCATTTTCAATCGGCGTAATTGAGTTGGAATCATTATTCGGAACTTTTTCTACCTCATCAAACTGGCCGCCTTGGCTTTCGACCAAAGTTTTGAGCATGCCCAGCTCCACTGGATCATTCCAAGTGCCATATTTCTTCCCAACCAGATCCTTAGGACTTGTAATCCCTGCAGACTTCTTGGAAATAATACCCGAAGTATTATGCTCTACAATGGCTGCAACAGCTGTGATTTCTGCGCCCTTATCCAGTTTTTTAGCCATGGAGTCCTGAAAATAAATACCAAAAGGCGCCTTGCCATTGATAATCAGATCCGAACTGCTATCTTCAGGCGGCAACTTGATATCCACATCCACGCCTGCTTCCTTGAAGTAGCCCTTTTCCTGAGCCACATAAAGGCCGGTATGGTTGGTGTTAGGTGACCAGTCTAGGATAAAATCAATCTTTTTACCCTTACTTTCAGACGTAGATTTCGACTGGCTGCAGGCCGCTAGGCCAATGATTGACACGGCAGCCAAACCTGCCAACAAGACTTTATAACTTTTTTTCATCATTATCCTCTTTTCTTTATTTGGAAAATAGCAGAGTTGAGCTCCTATTTCCACTTGATGACATATTTTTCACTGACAGCCACTAGCTTCATCCCCAGAAGACTGATAACCGAAACCAATATGATAATGGCAAACATGGTATCGTACTGGAAAAGTTTCTTAGACTGGATCATATAGACACCCAAGCCTTCGAAACCGCCCAGCCATTCGGAAACCACAGTCGTGATAAAGGCATAGGAAACACTGACACGCAAGCCCGCATAGAAATAGGGCAAACTAGCTGGAATCTTAAAATGCCAAAGAATCTGCCAGCGATTGGCCTGCATAAGCTCAAAGAGAGTCATAGTATCTCGGTCACAATGCCGAAAACCATCCAGAATACTGACGATAATCGGAAAAGTCGTCGTCAGAATAATGAGCACAATCTTGGGCAAAATCCCATAACCCAGCCAGAGAACCAAGATTGGCGCCAAAGCAATGGTCGGAATCGTCTGCACCACGACCATCATGGGATAAATTAAATCATTGAGCCAGCTCATGCTGTCCATGAGTATAGCTAGTATACAGGCCAAGATGACACCCAAGACTAAACCCAGCAAGGCTACTTTTAAGGTCGCCCAGCTATGACTTGCTAGAAATCCAGCATCTCTGATAAAGGCCTGACCGATTTCCAGAGGTGTCGGCAGGATAAACTTGGGCAAGAGCTTGAGCCAGCCCATGACCTGCCAGATGACAAGTACACCCAGCATACCTAAGAGACCGATTTGCTGCCGCATCAGCCTTTGTAGTACTTTCATTAGAACGATTTTCCTCCCTTCCTGCATTTTAGCGCTGCTATTCTTCAAGATATCACCATTGATAAAGATGATAAAAGAAAAGGCCTTTTCCGTATATGGAAAAGGCGCACAAATACCACTATTTTCGGTATGATTCCTACGCTGGCATTACCCAGATCAGGTGCGGTCGAAGCTTACACTTCCTCTCAGACTGTACACAGACTCCCATATATAGGACTATGATAGCGCAATCATCAGCAAATGTCAAGGTTTGAGCTTGGACTCACTCCTTTTCAACTATAAGTGAAGCAAACGATCATCAATCAGCCAAACTTCCCCTTCGCAGCCAACAAACCCTCCATAGCCCTGATATTCTCTGTCTCGCTTGTGGATAAAATGGTTTCAAAGCCCAATTCAGCTGCCGTATTTAAGTTAGCCTGAATATCATCAATAAAGACGGATTCTACTGGATCCAGACCATATTTCTTCAACAGCTTTTGGTAAATCTCTGCATCTGGCTTGACGACACCGACCTCTGAGGAAAGGATATAGCCCGACACCAGTGAGTAAATGGGCAACAAACCAGCTTTTTCAATATGATAAAAAATCTCACAAGTGGTTGACAAGATATAGATTCGATAGCCCTGATTAGCCCATAGCCGAATTCTTTCCTGTAAACTACTGTAAACATGCACAACCTCATACCAATGATAAAAGATATTCTTAACGACAGAATGATAGGAAGCATCTAGCTGAGTCTGGACTCCCTCACAGGCTTCTTTCAAACTCAGCTCTCCTTTGTCTGTCTTATGCCAGACACCTGACTCAAAAATGGCCTGTCTAAGGACCTGCCGCCGCTCTTTCTCAGGTTCAAAATATGTCAGGATTTTCTTAGAATTCCATTCAATCAGAACATTGCCCAAATCAAAAACTAAATTTTTAATCATGATGACCACCTGTTTTCTTTGCTTATCATCCTCTATATACATCGATTTGACTGAGGAATTGCTTCACATATAAGTAAAAAGGCCCACTGGACCTTTCTATTCATCAAAATAACGGATGAGGTTCTTTTCTGTCAAAATGTCAGAATAAGTATAAGACTCTACATAGGTATTGGAAATTTCTCCTGGCTGACCGCCTTCATTGGAATATTCCACGATAAACAAAGACGGATAAACTTCAATCAGACGGCCTTGCTTACTTTTTTGGCGCTTACGGCCGTTTTCCAGCGTCATCTCGACGATTTGTCCTTCATGCGCCTTGATATCTTCTTTGATTTTTTTCATTTTTGCCACATCTGTAAATGCATCACTCATCTTTATTCGTCCTCTCTTTTGGAAATACTTGAGAATTTATTATACTCTTTCTGGAAAATTAACTCTACTGTACCACGCGCCCCACTCCGGTTTTTCTCGATAATAACTTCAACCTTGTTGTTGGGAATGCCTTCTTCCTCCTCACCAGCTCGATCATAATAATCATCCCGGTAAAGGAAGGCAACGATATCCGCATCCTGCTCAATGGAACCTGATTCCCGAATATCAGACAGCACTGGTCGCTTATCCTGCCGCTGTTCCACGCCACGCGAGAGCTGACTCAGCGCAATGACCGGAACCTTGAGCTCCTTAGCTAAGATTTTCAACTGCCGGGAAATTTCCGAAACCTCTTGCTGGCGGTTTTCACGGCCAGTTCCCGTAATCAGCTGCAGATAGTCAATCAAGACTAGCCCTAAATTACCCGTTTCTTGGGCAAGCTTTCGAGCCCGCGAGCGAATCTCTGTAATCCGAATCCCTGGTGTATCATCGATATAGATACTAGCATTGGCCAGATTAGCTGTCGCAATGGTATATTTTTGCCACTCTTCATCTGTCAGTTGCCCCGTACGAATGGAATGAGAATTAATCACCCCTTCTGAAGCCAGCATCCGGTCCACCAAGCTTTCCGCCCCCATTTCCAGAGAGAAAATAGCTACAGTCTTATCCAGCTTGGTTCCGATATTCTGAGCGATATTAAGGGCAAAGGCTGTCTTTCCGACCGCTGGCCGAGCCGCCAAAATGATTAATTCTTCCTCATGGAGACCAGTCGTCATCTTGTCCAGCTCACGGTAGCCAGTCGCAATTCCGGTGATATCTGATGTCTGCAGAGACCGAGCCTCCAGATTGCCAAAGTTAAGGTTCAGCACATCACGGATATTTTTAAAGCCACTGCGGTTAGCAGTTTCACTGACATCAATCAGAGCTTTTTCAGCTCCGGCGATAATTTCCTCTGACAGCCGGTCGCCATCGTAGGCTTGATTGATAGACTCTGTCAGACGCGAAATCAGCCGCCTTAGAATGGCCTTTTCTGCAACGATTTTAGCATAGTATTCAGCATTGGCAGAGGTTGGCACAGAATTGACCACTTCCACCAAATAGCTGAGACCGCCGATATTCTGCAAGTCACCCTGGCTGTCCAAAATATTGCGAACAGTCGTTGCATCAATGGCATCGCCGCGGTCAGCCAAGTCAATCATAGCCTTGAAAATCAAGCGATTGGCATACTTAAAGAAGTCAGCAGGCTCGATATACTCACGAACAAAGACCAGTTTGCTCTCATCAATGAAAATGGCTCCTAAAACGGACTGCTCCGCTAAAATATCCTGAGGCTGAGCTCGGAGTTCATCAATCTCTGCCATCGGTAAATCCTTCCTTCAAATCACTATTATCCTTCTTTAACCCGCAAACGAATCACCCCAGTTATATCCTGATAAATTTTCACTGGAACATCTATCAGACCAATGGAGCGAATCGGTGAGTCAACCTTAATATGACGTTTGTCAATTTTGATACCAAACTGCTTCTGCAGCTCTTCTGATATTTTCTTACTTGTAATAGATCCAAAGGTACGGCCGTCCGGACCAACTTTTTCAGTAAATTCAACAAGAGTAGCTTCTTCTGCTAACTTAGCTTTAATAGCTTGAGCTTCTGCCACTAGTTCTGCGTGGGCTTTTTCTTCGGACTTTTGCTTGCCGCGCAGTTCTCCGATAGCCTGCGCTGTTGCTTCCTTGGCTAAATTTTTCTTAATCAGAAAATTTTGAGCATAGCCAGTCGGCATTTCCTTGATTTCGCCTTTTTTGCCCTTGCCTTTTACATCTGCTAAAAAAATTACTTTCATCCTTTTTTCTCCTCGTCTATTATTACTTCCTCTTTAATGACTTGGTCCATAATTTCTTGATTCAGCGACTGAAGGACCTCAGAAACTGTTTTACCTTCAATTTGAGCTGCAGCCAGATTGAAATGACCGCCACCACCCAGCTTTTCCATAATTCGCTGAACGTTGATTTTGCTTCGACTGCGAGCCGAAATAGACACATAGCCTTTGGTATTCTTGCTCACGACAAAAGTAGCTTCAATTCCTGACATAGAGAGCATGGTATCAGCTGCCTTACTGATGACAACTGTATCGTAAGTGTTCTCCTCTGGACCAGCTGCTACAATGACATTAGGCAATATCTTCTTGCCATTTAAAATCAGCTCATTAATCGCACGATATTCCTCAAAATTCGTAGCGGAAATGTCCTGAATCACAACACTGTCACTGCCCCGAGTTCGTAGATAGCTGGCCACATCAAAGGTCCGACTGGTGACTCGAGATGAAAATCCTTTGGTGTCAAGCATAATCCCCGCCATGAGAATGCTGGCTTGCATCTTGCTGAGACGGTTCTTTTTAGAATTCTGGAACTGAATCAGCTCCGTTACCAACTCACTGGCACTGCTAGCCCCACTTTCGATATAGGCAATCACAGCATTTTCTGGAAAGTCTTCATCACGACGATGGTGGTCCACTACGATAATCTGACTGAATTGATCAAAGAAATCCTTAGACAGAGTCAGAGATATCTTGGAGTGGTCAACCATAATCAAGAGCGAACGATTGGTCACCATATTTACTGCTTCAGAAAGCGGCACCAGATAGTCAGCCCCTTCCTGCTGGAGCTTTGTAATGGAGCGCTCAATATCAGAAGCCATCTGGGACGGATCATAGACCACATAAGCTTTCTCAATGATATTACTAGCAAAGAGCTGCATACCAAGAGAAGAACCCAAGGCATCCATATCCAGATTTTTATGTCCGACTACAAAGACCTGATCCACACTCTTAATCTTATCAGAGATTGCAGCCATCATAGCCCGAGTACGGGTGCGCGTGCGCTTAACAGCTGACGCCGTTCCTCCACCAAAGAAGATTGGGTTCATGTTGTCGTTATTTTCTTTGACGACAGCCTGGTCCCCGCCCCGAACTTCAGCTAAGTTGAGGTTAAGCAGGGCAACCCGACCGATTTCATCATGATTGCCATCACCATAAGAAAAGCCCATACTGAGTGTCAGCGACAGCTCTCGATTTTTAGCTTCCGTCCGGAATTGATCAATGATAGAAAATTTATTTTCCATCAGCTGTTCCAGCACCGTGTAATCCGTAAAAAGATAGAAACGATCCATGCCAACCCGACGGTAAAACATGTGAAACTGCTCAGAAAATTCTGCTACGAAGTTGGCTATAAAGCTATTGATATGGCTGATGTCCGTGTCTGAAACGACATCTTCCAAATCATCATAATTATCCACTGAGATAATCCCGATCACAGGGCGCGTTGTTACCAGACCAACGGTGGCTTCGTATTCATTGGATGCATCAAAAAAATAAAACACACTGGATGCACGGTCCAAGTAAACCGAATATTTCTTGTCTCCAACCGTAGCATAATGACCAGAGTCTGAATAAGCAGCCTTCATGATATTCTTGAGCATATCAGCATCAAAATCACCATCTTCGGTTGTAAAAATCAGTTCCGCATAGGGATTAAACCACTCTACATCACCATTATCTTCACTGATTTTAATGACACCAACTGGCATCTTATCCAGCAAGGAAGCGAGGCTTCCTTCTGCTTGATGATTGACATAATGAATCTGCTCAATCTCATCTAGCTCGGATACTCTCTGTTGCTGGATAAAAAGCACAATCAAAAGAGCCAGCACAAGCATGAGAGCAGCTAGCATGGCCAAACTATCACCAAAAAGCCTCAGACAAATAGCTAAGATTATAAAGGAAATTAAACCCGCCATCGCCAAGTGAATTGGGGCAAAACGAAATTTTTTCATCATAGACCTCTTATTCCGCCATTTTACCATAAATCCTAGAAAAAAGCGAATTTCTCCCAATAATCAAAGCATTTAACAATGGTAAAGGAAGCGAAAAACAGTCTTTCAAAGTTTACAACATTGTAAATCTATTGTAAATTTACACAAAAAGGCTGCTTCCCAAAGGAAACTAAGCCTTTTACAAGAGTTACTTCGCTTGATTTTTAGAAATGCTTCTGGACTTGCCTTCTAGGTAAACCATCAAAATAGAAATATCTGCTGGATTGACACCAGAAATACGACTTGCCTGACCAATCGTTTCTGGATTAATTTTCTTGAACTTTTGACGCGCTTCTGTCGCAATCGAATCAATATCATCCCAGTCAATATTAGCTGGAATCCGCTTCTCTTCCATACGCTTCATCTTTTCAACCTGATCGAGAGCTTTAGAAATATAGCCTTCGTACTTAATCTCTGTCTCAATCAGCTCGATAATCTTTTCATCAAGCTCCTCTGCCGCCGGACCAATGAACTGAACTACATCTTGGTAAGACACTTCAGGACGCCGCATAAATTCTTTGGCAGTTACTGCATCTGTCAGAGGCTTAAAGCCTAGCGCTTCTACCTTAGCATTTGTTTCCTTGACAGGTTTTAGCTTGATCGATTCCAAACGCTTCATCTCGTTGTCAAATTGATTCTTTTTAATCTCGAAACGAGCCCAGCGCTCATCATCTACCAGACCAATTTCCCGTCCCATCTCTGTCAAACGCATATCTGCATTGTCATGACGGAGAATCAGACGGTACTCAGCTCGACTGGTCAAGAGTCGGTAAGGTTCTACCGTGCCCTTAGTCACCAAATCATCAATCATGACTCCAATGTAACCATCACTTCGCTTCAAGATCAACTCTGGCTTCCCTTGGATCTTCAAAGCCGCATTAATCCCAGCGATAATCCCTTGACCTGCAGCTTCTTCATAGCCAGAAGTTCCATTGGTTTGACCCGCTGTAAAGAGCCCTGAAATTTTCTTGGTTTCCAAGGTTACCCGCAACTGGTGGGGCATAATCATATCGTACTCAATGGCATAGCCTGTCCGCATCATCTCAGCATTTTCTAAACCTTTGATAGAGTGAACCAAGTCCTTCTGTACATCTTCTGGCAAACTGGTTGACAGCCCCTGCACATAAACTTCTTCTGTATCACGACCCTCAGGTTCTAAGAAAAGCTGGTGGCGTTCCTTATCCGCAAAACGGACAATCTTATCCTCGATTGACGGGCAATAGCGAGGGCCCACACCCTTAACGATACCTGAAAACATAGGAGCCCGGTGCAGGTTATTTTGGATAATTTCGTGACTTTCTGCATTGGTATAAGTCAACCAGCAAGGAACTTGATCTTTCACATAGTCCTCATCACGAGATGTGTATGAAAAATGATTGGCCTTTTCATCACCTGGCTGAATCTCAGTCACATCATAATTGATAGATGATGCCTTGACACGCGGTGGCGTTCCAGTTTTAAAACGACCAATTTCAAAACCTAGATCACGCAGGTTATCTGCTAAAGGAATGGCTGCCAGACTGTGATTAGGACCAGATGAATACTTGAGATCACCAATGATAATTTCTCCCCGCAAGGCTGTTCCAGTCGTAACAATAACAGCTTTAGCTGCATATTCCTGATGGGTCGCTGTCTTAACCCCAATTACTTTACCGTCTTCTACCAAGATTTCATTAATCATGGTTTGCCGCAGAGTCAGATTTTCTTGATTTTCGACAGTCTTCCGCATTTCTTTGGAGTAGACTTCCTTATCCGCCTGCGCCCGAAGAGCCCGAACAGCGGGTCCTTTACCAGTATTGAGCATCTTCATCTGGATATAGCTCTTGTCAATATTCTTAGCCATCTCTCCGCCCAAAGCATCTACTTCACGAACGACAATGCCTTTTGCAGACCCTCCGATAGATGGATTGCAGGGCATAAAAGCCAGCATCTCAATATTGATGGTTGCCAAAAGAACCTTACAACCCATTCGACTAGCAGCCAGCGATGCCTCAACCCCAGCATGTCCTGCTCCAATCACGATAATATCATAACTTTCAGTAAAATTGTGTGACATTTCTTTTTCCTTCATTTTTTCACCAAAAAAGGCCAAGTCTCTAGAAGTGCAGGACAAAAAAGCCTGCAACATCCATGAGCTTTGACCATCATAGGTATTGCTTATCTTATTTTAGCAGATTGAGCTGAATTGTCAATCTAAATGTACTGCAAGACTTGACCATTCTTATAAGCTCTGTCAATCAAGCCTCCACCCAGGCACTCATCGCCATCATAGAAGACAACTGCTTGACCTGGAGTAACAGCCCTTTGCGGTTGATCGACGTTGACAACAGCCTTGTCACCCTTTACAGCAACTGTCACCTTAGAATCTGGCTGACGGTAGCGGAACTTAGCTGTACATTCCATAGTAAATTCTTCTGGCATTTCTTTTGTGAAATGAACCTGACTAGCGTCAAGGCTGGTTGACATTAAGTTGTCATGATAAAAGCCCTGACCGACATAAAGAATATTTTGGCTGAGGTCTTTTCCAACTACAAACCAAGGTTCATTATCTCCCCCGTGCTGACCACCAATTCCAAGACCACCTCGCTGGCCAATGGTATAATACATCAACCCAGCATGCTGGCCCATATCTCGACCTTCCAAGGTCATCATGCGACCCGGCTGGGCTGGTAAATATTGACTCAGAAACTCTTTAAAATTCTTCTCGCCAATGAAGCAAATACCAGTCGAGTCTTTTTTCTTAGCTGTAGCTAAACCAGCTCTTTCAGCAATTGCTCGAACTTCTGGTTTTTCTAAATGACCCAGAGGAAACATAGTCTTTTGCAGTTGTTCCTGTGATAGTTGGCTTAGGAAGTAAGTCTGATCCTTATTGTTGTCCTTGCCACGCAGCATGTGAACCACGCCTTCTTGGTCTCTCTTCACCTGAGCATAGTGACCCGTTGCAACGTAATCTGCACCCAATGTCAAGGCATAGTCAAGGAAGGCTTTAAACTTGATTTCCTTGTTACACATGACATCTGGATTTGGAGTCCTACCTGCTTGGTATTCCGCCAAGAAGTATTCAAAAACGCGATCCCAGTACTCTTTCTCAAAGTTGACAGAGTAGTAAGGAATGCCAATCTGATCTGCAACAGCTGCTACATCCTTGTAGTCTTCTGTGGCTGTGCAGACACCAAATTCATCTGTGTCGTCCCAGTTTTTCATGAAGATGCCAATCACATCGTAACCTTGCTCTTTCAAGAGCAAAGCAGTTACTGATGAATCGACGCCTCCGCTCATACCAACAACGACACGAGTCTTAGAGTTATCACTCATTGTGTTCTCCCATCTTTTCGTTATTTCACGATTGAAGGTCGTGCTGTGCTTTCAACGATTGAAGATCGCTTGAGCAAGGCCTATTATAGCACGAAAGGACTAGGAAAACAAATCAGAAATTCAACTAAATTTATTATCTGTAAAGAATATTTACAACGTTGTAAAGTTATTGATTTTCTCGTTTACTTTCCTATCTAACGAAATTTTATAATATCCACTTTTAATTCATTTAAAAAATCAGCAGAAAGCCCTTAACTTTGTTATAATGAAAATAATAAATTAGCCGCAAGGAGAAATCATGACTTCACTAAGATTTCAATCTGTTTTTGATATTATCGGACCCGTTATGATAGGCCCATCAAGCAGTCATACAGCAGGTGCCGTCCGTATCGGAAAAATTGTCTCCTCTATTTTTAACGATGAGCCTACAGAAGTAGAATTCCAGCTCTTTAACTCTTTTGCCAAAACTTACCGAGGTCACGGAACTGACTTGGCTCTTGTAGCAGGGATTTTAGGTATGGATACAGATGATCCAGAGATTCCTAACAGCCTTGAAATCGCGCATAAACGCGGTATCAAGATTGTCTGGACCATTCAAAAGGATAGCAATGCACCTCACCCAAATACGACAAAGATTACAATCAAAAATGACCATAAAACAATCAGTGTGACTGGAGTCTCTATCGGTGGCGGCAACATTCAAGTAACAGAGCTGAATGGCTTTTCAGTATCTCTGAGCATGAATACTCCGACCATCATTATCGTCCACCAGGATGTCCCTGGTATGATTGCCCATGTCACCGAAGCTCTGTCACGCTACAATATCAATATAGCTCAGATGAATGTCACTCGTGAGAAAGCTGGGGAAAAAGCGATTATGATTATTGAAGTTGACAGCCGCAGCTGTGAGGAAGCCATCGATGAAATTCGCAATATTCCTCATCTGCATAATGTGAATTTCTTTAAATAGGAGAAAATATGTTTTATTCCATCAAAGAATTGGTAGAGCAAGCTGACCTGGATTACCAAGGAAATGTTGCTGAATTGATGATTGCTACCGAGTATGAATTGACTGGTCGTGAAAGAGATGAAGTCCTGCGGTTGATGCATCGCAATCTGGAAGTCATGAAAGCCTCTGTCCTTCTTGGACTCGATGAGAGCAAGTCTCGAAGCGGATTGACTGGTGGAGACGCGGCAAAACTTGACCATTATATCCAGTCAGGAAAGGCTTTATCAGACCACACTGTGCTGACTGCTGCAAAAAATGCTATTGCTGTCAATGAGCATAATGCTAAAATGGGTTTAGTTTGTGCCACACCAACGGCCGGCAGCGCTGGCTGTCTGCCAGCTGTTCTCACATCTGCAATTGAAAAGTTGGGACTCTCAGAAGAAGAACAACTAAACTTTCTATTAGCTGCAGGCGCTTTTGGCCTAGTCATTGCCAATAATGCTTCAATTTCGGGAGCTGAAGGTGGCTGTCAAGCTGAGGTCGGCTCCGCTTCAGCTATGAGTGCAGCTGCTTTAGTTCTGGCTGCTGGAGGCTCACCTTTTCAAGCTAGTCAAGCTATTTGTTTTGTCATCAAAAATATGCTGGGTTTGATTTGCGATCCAGTAGCTGGTCTGGTCGAAGTGCCTTGTGTCAAGCGAAATGCTATGGGAGCCAGTTACGCCTTTATTGCAGCTGATATGGCTCTTGCGGGAATCGAGTCTAAAATTCCTGTTGACGAAGTCATTGACGCTATGTATCAAGTCGGGTCAAGTCTGCCTACCGCTTTCAGAGAAACAGCTGAAGGCGGTCTAGCTACAACACCTACAGGTCGCAGACTTTCAAAAGAAATCTTTGGAGAATAACCTTGACAAATTTGTCAAGTATATTTACTAGATAGTAAACAAGGAGACAAGATGAATCATTTGAAATATATCTTCTTTGATTTGGATGGAACCTTAGTTGACAGTTCAAAGGGCATCCAAGAATCCTTTGAATACAGCTTTAAACAACTTGGAAAAGAGTGTCCTGAAGAAAGTATTATAAAAAGTTTTATGGGTCCTCCTCTGGAAGTAAGCTTCGCTTCTGTTCTTGAAGAAAGCCAAGTTCCAGAAGCAATTAACTATTATCGCAGCTTCTATAAGGAAAAAGGCATCTGGGGCGTCCGCCTCTATGAGGGGATACCAGAATTGCTGAAACAGTTAAAAGAAGCCGGCTATCAGATTTATGTAACAACGAGTAAAAATCAACCCACAGCACAAGATTTATTAGCAAATCTAGCTATCTCTGACCAATTTGATGATATTTTTGGCTCACTGCCAGATTCATTCCACAAAGCAGATGTTCTGCGTCGAGCTCTGCAAACACTAGATGCAAATCCAGAAGAAACGATAATTATAGGTGATACAAAGTTTGATATGATTGGCGGTAAAGAAGTAGGAATCTCAACTTTAGGAGTCCTTTGGGGCTTTGGCAGCAAAGAAGAGTTACTAGAAAATGGAGCAGATTTGCTAGCTAATTCTCCTAACTACATTTTAAAAATATTGAACGAACACTTTTCATAACTTTACACATCTGTCAATCCAGATAAGATTGTAACCTTTAAATCTTTATCTACACTATCATTTTCTGCTTATAAATTGTCAATTTTATGTAAACCAAAAAACCACAGATTTCTGTGGTTTTTTTAGTTCTATCTTAATAGCCCCAAGCTGAAAGTCCTTGAGCACTGTAGGCACTATATGCTGATTGAATTTGATCATCAACAGTAGCTGTTGATCCCCAACCTGGCATTGTTTGGAAAAGGCCACTTGCACCTGAAGGGTTGTAAGCATCTACTTGACCATTTGATTCACGGGCAATGATAGCTTCCCAAGTTGATGCAGGAACACCAGTCATTTCTGCCATACGTGATGCTGCATAAGAGCCTGTTGCACCAGCAGTATTACCATTGCTAAGTACAAGGCCTCCTGATGTTGCTGCTGAATTAGCTGTTGCTGCAGGTGCTGCATAATTATTTACGGGAGTTGCAGTTGCTGCTACGCTTGTTTCAGACGTTTTGGCACTATTTCCAAGTTCCAAGATTTGACCAACACGGATGTGATTTGGATCTGCAATCTTGTTTAACTCTACTAATTTCTCAAGAGTTGTATTTTTTTCGTTAGCAATAGCTGATAAAGTATCACCGGCTTCAACTGTATAGGTCTCAGCATTTGCAATACCTGAAACCAAGAAAGCCGCTGCAGCGACTGCACCTGTTAAAGTCCATTTTGCTGTTTTTTTGTTCATTAAAATGTAATTCTCCTTTCGGTGATAATACTATCTTACACATAAAATATTACCAAAAAGTTACATTAACAAGTCAAACGTTACAATAACATTTAGTTTAGACGTTAAAAACAGACTTTTACAGCTTTTTTGCCAAATATTTTCTTTGATCAAGCAAAAAATAGACAAGTTTAACTTATACTATTCTCTAAAAACACTTTAAACAGCAGGTCAGTTTTTCAATATATAAAGCAGAACACCTAATATAAATAAGCTAATAATAGCCAAGCTGTCATTTCTTTTCCATACCAAACGACGAAAACGTGTCCGACCTTCACCTCCATTATAGCCACGTGCTTCCATGGCAATAGCTAGAGCATCTGCCCTTTTAAAACTAGAAGCAAATAAAGGGATTAGAATGGGAATAATAGATTTAACCTTTTGAACAAGCTTTCCCTCACCAAAGTCAACACCACGCGCCCTCTGAGCATTCATAATCCTAGTAGTATCATCCATTAAAGTTGGAACGAAGCGCAGGCTCATAGAGAGCATCAGGCCAATCTCATGTGCTGGCACCTTGAAAACCTTCAGAGGTTTCAGCAAACACTCAACTGCATCGGACAAGCTTAAGGGCGTCGTTGTCAGAGTCAGAAGAGTAGAAAAGAAAATAATCAGAATAAAGCGGCTAAAAATAATGCCAGCCTGTGACAGTCCTGCTTCTGTAATTCTGATAAAAGCGAACTGAAAAATTGTTGCGCCTCCCGAGGTCAAAAACAGCTGGAACAAGGTGGTAAAAGCTATGATAAAAACCATGGACTGGATACCCTTTAAAAAGAACTTCAAAGGAACCTTAGACAGTAAGACCAAACTAAAAACAAAAACAAACAGCAGCAGATTGGTCACAAGATTATTAGCCCAGAAAATTAATAGAATAAAAAGAAACATCGCCAGCAACTTGCTCCGCGGATCCAAACGATGAATAATTGAATTTCCGGGAATATAGCGGCCTAAAATCAACTTATCCATGCAAGATCTCCTTGAATTCTTCAATTGTAATAGGATAGTGCGAGAAAGTCATCCCTTTCTCCGCCAATTCGTGAGCAAATTTTGTAATCTTAGGAACACCCAATTGAATACTCTCCATAAAATCAAGATCCTGAAAGACCTGAGCAGGCTGACCGCTCTTGACGACTCTGCCCTTATCTAAAACATAGACTGTATCAGCAAAGTTGGCTACATCATCCATTAGGTGTGTTACCAAAACAATGGTCATACCGGCACGATGCAGCTCTTCAAAGAGCCTCATCAGTTCTTTTCGACCAGATGGATCAAGTCCTGCTGTCGGCTCGTCCAAAACCAAGATATCAGGCTCCATAGCCAGTATACCTGCTATGGCCACCCTACGCATCTGGCCACCAGAAAGTTCGAAAGGACTGCGATTGAACAAATCCTCAGAAATTCCGACTAAGTGCAGCTTTTCACGCGCCAAAGCTTCCGCTTCTTCCTTAGAAACACCAAAATTCTGAGGACCAAAAGCCACATCTTTCAAAACTGTTTCATCAAAAACTTGACTTTCTGGAAATTGAAAGACCAGACCGACCTTCTTGCGTACCTGTTTAATGTCTTTATTGACGGAATCAGCTGTGATGACTGTACTGCCTACTTCAACACTACCCTGATTGGGAACCAGCAAGCCATTTAAAAGCTGAAGAATGGTTGACTTACCGCTGCCAGTATGCCCGATAAGAGCTGTATAACTGCCCGATTTTATCTCCAAATCCACTCCAAAAAGCGCTGGTCCCTCAAAAGGAGTGCCAGCTTGATAAGTATAACTTACATTTTTGAGAGTAATGCCCATAGTTGATCCTGCAATTCTTTTTCTGTTAAGTAAGAGTCTGGCATAGAAAGCCCTGACTGACGCAAAGCCACCTTTACCTGATTAACAAATGGCTGATCCAATCCTAGCTCTTCTAAATCTTCTCGAGAAAAAAGTTCTCTCGGGGTAGCGGTAGATTCAACCTGCCCCTCTTTCATGACCAAAACACGGTCGCTTAAGGCTATTTCATCCAGGTCATGAGTGATAGAAATGACGGTCAGCTGATTACTATCTTTAATTTTTTTCACGGTCTGGATAAGAGCCAAACGTCCCTCTGGATCCAACATGCTGGTTGCTTCATCCAAAATAATAATATCCGGCCTCAGAGCTACTACACCTGCAACAGCTACCCGCTGTTTCTGACCTCCGGAAAGACGAGCTGGTTCACGCTCCTTAAAATCCTGCATTCCGACAAGCTCTAATGCCTGCTGGACTCGCTCTACCATCAGATCATAGTCCAGCCCTTGATTTTCCAAACCAAAGGCTACATCGTCTTCTACAGTTGCACCGACAAACTGATTATCTGGATTTTGGAATACCATACCAATCTGTCTGCGCTTTTCCCAGACATTTTCAGCTATTAGCTTATCGCCTGAGATAATAATATCTCCGCTTTCCGCTTCTAAAAGACCGTCAATCAAACGAACTGAGGTTGATTTTCCACTTCCATTATGACCGACAATAGAAAGCCATTCCCCTTTTTTTACTTGAAAGGAGACATCATTTAAAGTGTAATTCTCAGACTCACTATCGTATTTGTACTTAAGATTTCTTACTTCGATGATATTTTCCATATTATTTAAAGGTATTTTTAAAGAGATAGGCACTTCCCTTGAAGTAGTCATATCCAGAATAAATCGTAAAGATTAAAGCGATATACAGAAGGATTTGTCCTAACAGAGTCCAATGAATCAGTAGAAAAATAATAGCAAACATCTGCGTGAAGGTCTTGATTTTACCTGGCATAGCAGCCGCTAAGACTGTCCCTCCTGTTTCCACTAAAAGCAAGCGTAGACCTGTTACTGCCAATTCCCGGCAAATAATAATAGCCACAACCCATGCAGGAGCCATTTTCATCTCGATCAACATGATAAAAGCAGACATCACTAAAAGCTTATCAGCCATGGGATCAGCAAATTTACCAAAGTTTGTTACCACTTCCCACTTTCGAGCCAAATAACCATCTAGATAATCAGTTATACTGGCAAAAGCAAAGATAAAAGCTGCCAAGATATGCATGGCATAAGAATGACCGAATGTTAAAATCACAACAAATACAGGGATTAAAGCAATTCTAACAAGAGTTAAGGCGTTTGGAATATTTTCTTTTTTCATGGTATTCCCTTCGTTTTTATCCTTTCGTAATGTTCAAACTAATGGTTCCACTATCGCTAGTCAAAGCCGAAGTATCTAGTTTTTGTCCCTCTATCGTCACAGTTGCTCCTTTAACAGGTGCTAACGTAATAAGATACTTATTGCCTGGCTCAAGAGCAACCGTCTGGCTTGATTTTTCAGGAGATAAGGTGATACCTTCGGCTAGTTCTGAATCGCTTATGCTTACCAAATTGGTCGTTTGCTCCACAGAAACGGTCACTTTGACAGGCTGACTTGCTCCGCTATACTCAGCAATCAAATTATCTCCGCTTCCACTAACTGTCAATTTGCTAGCTGAGGAAGAAACTGACTTAGAATCAGCTGAAGAAAAGGAACTCTTCTGACTGTTAATGCTTGTAGAGGAAACCAGACTATAATTGCTGTTAGATGCTTTGAAACTTACCGAATTGGTGTGAGCATAGCTCCAAATATAGTATGCCACGAAAGCTGCAATAGCTGAAGCCAATAAGAGAAAATAGAACAAGGGCAGAAAAGAGCTTTTATTTTTATTTTTTCTGCTCCTGAATTCCTCATCTGCTGCCAGTGCCACTTCATCAAAGACAATCATCTCACCAGCTTCGTAAGCCTCCAGAATAATGGATTCATCCAAATCTACAGCCCAAGCATATTTCCGCAAGAAGCTACGGGCATAGAAAGGACTAGGAAGCAAATCATAGTCATTTCGTTCCAGCGCTTCCAGCAAATCCTGCTGGATATCTGTCTTTTTTGACAGTTCCTCTAAGCTCAGCCCTTGATTGGTCCGAGCAAGTTTCAACACTTCTCCTATCGTTTTTTTTCTCATACGTACTTTTCCCTTATTTCTATTCTTCACTATTTTAACAAAATTTTAAAAACGATTCTGGAATTATTTTGGAAAAATAGTAAAATCTGTCATATCACACTGATCGATAAAACGATGACCTAGTTTTATCACATCATTCAGGCTGATGTCCTGTAAAATTTTCGGCAAATCAAACAGATTCTCACCCGTCAAATGCGGTTCATATTGGGTTGCAATATACTCAAGCGAGTTTAAACCATGCAGAAAATCACCAAACATCTCACTTTTAATCGTATCCAAATGCTCTTCTGTCACATCCGGATCCTTGTCAAAATTCTTGATGGCTGAGCGAAATTGATGAGAAAGTCCCACCGGTTCCTGAGTATCCATCGTCAACATGACAAAGTGAAAATCTTTTTCTACTTCCACTTCCAGCGTTAAAGAATTATCCATTTTCCCACTTTCATAGAGGGACTGGAAACGCTTGGAAGTCCAGCCAAACATCATGGCAAATAAGAGTTTCAAAGTGATTTTATAGCGATACAACTCCGATTCATCAACAAAGTCCGTACCTCGAATCCCAACTGCCAGTTTTGGACTAGCCACCTCCATTCGGTAGGTGTCTGTTGACACCACTGGGTAAAGGCTAACAGGAATTTTTTCAATAGGTTCCGAACTCCCAGCAAAAACTAGTTTTTCCTGCTGTTCAGCAATCTCAGCAGCTATCTGTTCCAAATCGAAATTACCAATAACAAACAAAGTCATATTAGAAGGATGATAAAAGTTACTGAAATTTTCCTTCAAATTTTCGACGGTAATCTCAGAGATTGACTCTTTCGTTCCTGCAATGTCTTCTGCCAGAGGTGTTTGAGGATAGAGATTGGCTAAGGCTCCAAAAAAGAGACGATAATCCGGATTATCCTGATACATTTCAATTTCTTGGCCGATAATATCCTGTTCCCGCAAAATAGATTCTTTTGTGAAATCAACCCGATGCACCAGTTCTTGCAAAAGCTGTAGATTTTCTGAAATATTATCCGTTGCAGAAAATAAATAGCTAGTCCGAGTAAAGCTTGTAAAGGCATTGCTTTCAGCCCCTAGCTTAGTAAATTCCAGCAGCAAATCCTTTCCCTGCGGGCCTTCAAAAAGCTTATGTTCCAAAAAATGAGCTATTCCCGCCGGATACTGAGTGATCTGCTTAGTTTCACGTGAAACAATCCCTGTATCCACTGAACCAAAATTAGTTGAGATAATCCCATAAGTTTCATTAAAATCATTTTTAGGCAGAAGAAAAACACGCAAACCATTTGCCAAGACTGTCTGATAAACAGTTTCTCCCACTGCTGAATAATTGATTTTTTCTAGCACTTCTCCCTGCATTATTTTCCTTCCATAAAGTAAATAGCTTGTAATTTTAACTGACCAGCTGCTTTGACAATATCATCTTTATGAACCTGTTCCAAAGCTTCCAGCCAAGCTTCAAGAGATAAGAATTTTTTGCCTAAAACAGAAGCCATATAAGCTCTCTCTAATATTGTATTCTGTCGATCCTGAGCTAAGAGGACCGAGTTTTTCAGCATTTTCTTGGTTTGATCCAATTCTTCCTGACTAAACATGCCACGCTTCAAATCACCAATCTGTCGGTTGATTAAAGCAACTGTTCTAGTCCGATTGCTGCGGTCAATACCAGCGTAAATCCGCATCATGCCTGAAAAAATATCAAAGTTGCTGGAAATCGTATAAGCCAGTCCTTCCTTTTCACGAAGATTGACAAATAATTTCGAATGGGCAAAGCCACCTAGCAAAGCATTTAAAACGACCAAAGGCAAGTGCTCACTCTCTCCGTACTGAATAGGGAAGTGATAGCCCAACTCAATAATTGACTGATGCACGTCCTTCTGCTCCAGTCCTTCTCGCAAAACATTGGAATATTCTTGCTTATAAACTAGCTGAAGTTCTTGCTGGCGAGGCGCAAAATTGAAAGATTGAATTTTCTCCCGAACAGCCACTTCATTAAAGTCCCCAATAAAGAAAAAGTCAATCTGATTTTCCTGAAGCATCTGCTGAAAAGTAGCAAAACTGCTTGCAGCTGTCTCTTTCTGGATTAATTCAATCGTCCCAACACGAGGCATCTGCATTTCCTCGACTTCATAAAAGAGTTTATCTAATTCTCGATGAGCATGATAAAAATGATTCTCAATTTCAGCTTCCAAATCATTCAAGATATTTTTCTTCTCAATTTCAAAAGCAGATTCATCAAAAGCGTCCTGACTTACCAATGGAGAAAACAAGCTGGCTTTCAAAAAATCAAGCATGGCATCTGTTAGGACATTTTTACGACTCAAAAATTTATCCCGCACAAAAGAAAGATTGATATCTAAATAATGGACCAATCCTCTCCTTGAAAGACTCGTAGAATAATCAGCACCATACAAGTTGGCCAGACGCTCTCTAAAAGCCTGCGAAGTAGGATAAACAGCATTGACAGTCTCTAGCATGCTGGCTGTTAAAACCCGACCAGCTACTGTTTCTTTGGACATAGGCGCTGAAAAACGAACCCTAATTTTGTTTGTTTTAAATTTCTCTGATTGAATAAAATGGAGACGAACTCCTTTAGTGATTTCCATGACGCCCCTCATACTGAATAATATAGACTACTATTATATCATGAAATGCCTCTGATTTGTTTGTTCTACCAAGCTTTTTGCTGATTAAAACGTTTTCTGACAACAGGAGAAAATTTCCGATTTTATCCAAAGCACCTCAGCACTTTTTACTAACAAATATGGTATAATGACAGGGTTGAGGTGAAATATGGAATACAAATTATTTGATGACTACATCACGCTGCAAGCCCTTTTAAAAGAAACAGGAATTATCCAAAGCGGCGGAGCAATTAAAACATTTCTAAGTGAATATCCAGTTCTTTTTAACGGTGAGCCAGAAAACCGCCGGGGAAAAAAACTTCGTGTCAATGACAGGATTTCCCTTCCCGAGCAAGGAATTGAAATTAATCTGACAGCTCCTAGTCAAGAAGAAATTCTGCAACACCAGAAAGAAATCGCAGAAAAAAAACGAGTTACTGAACTTGTCAAAGCCATGAATAAGGATTTAAAAAAATCTCAGACTTCTAAAAAAGAAAAGCGTAAGAATACAGGGCTACCTAAAAAGCAGAAAACTACTAAAATCCCTGTTCGCTTCCCTGGTATCTAATCATGTGGCTGCAATCATTAAAAATCAAGCATTTCCGAAATTATCAGGAAGCTGATATTGACTTCCATCCTGGATTAAATGTCTTTCTAGGCCAGAACGCACAAGGTAAAACCAATATTTTAGAAGCTGTTTATTTCCTAGCCTTGACAAGAAGCCACCGCACACGCTCAGATAAGGATTTGATTCATTTTACAGAAAATGAACTCGTTGTCTCTGGCATATTAGAAAAAAAGACTAGTAAAGTTCCTCTTGACATTAACTTGACACCAAAAGGTCGCATCACAAAAGTTAATCACTTGAAACAAAGTAAATTATCAGACTATATTGGAACTATGAATGTTGTTCTTTTTGCTCCTGAAGATTTACAGTTGATTAAAGGCTCCCCCAGTCTACGTCGTAAATTTATAGACATTGAGCTTGGACAAATCAAACCTGTCTATCTATCAGATTTATCCAATTACAACCATGTCCTCAAACAACGCAATGCCTATCTGAAAGCTAATGACAAAGTTGATGAAACCTTCTTGACTGTCCTTGATGATCAGCTGGTTGAATATGGCTGTCGTGTCATAAGGCATCGGTTGGATTTTTTGCAAAAATTAGAAAGCTTTGCTCAAGACAAGCACTGGGACATTTCTCAGAATCTGGAAAAGTTGACTGTCAAGTATCTGTCATCTATTCCTTTACACCAAATTGACAGTTTAGAAGAAACTTACTGCTCTTCCTTATTAAGTAACCGTAAACGTGACCTATTCAAAAAAAATACAGGTGTTGGTCCCCATCGTGATGATATTGCTTTTTTTATCAACCAGATGGATGCCAACTTTGGTAGTCAAGGTCAGCATCGCAGTCTTGTTTTATCACTGAAACTAGCCGAAATCAAGTTAATAGAAAGCATTACGAAGGAAACACCTATTTTATTGCTTGACGATGTAATGAGCGAACTTGACAATAACCGTCAACTAAAATTATTAGAAACTATCTCTCAAGATATTCAAACTTTCATCACTACAACAACTTTAGAACATTTAAAAAATCTTCCACAAGATATTAAAATTTTCACCATTCAGCAAGGACAAATTATATCTCAATCCTAGCATTACATGAGATTTACGATTTTGTAAATTTAATTTACAAAATATTGCTTATAGTGTAAACGAATTATATCGAATTGTTGTTAGAACAGCTTTTATAGCCTTTTGAATTGTAAAAATGTGTCAATTTAAATCGTAAATTTAAAAAGAGGTTAGGAAAAATTCCCGACCTCGTTTTATTTTTTATTGAACTGAATAGTTAGGGGCTTCATTTGTAATTTGCACATCATGAGGGTGGCTTTCCTTCAATCCAGCACCACTCATCTCAATAAACTGAGCATTATCGTGAAGTTCTTGCAGATTTGCAGCACCAACATAACCCATACCAGATCGGATACCACCCAGCATCTGGAAGACAATATCTGCAGCAGCTCCCTTGTATGCCACACGACCTTCAATTCCTTCTGGAACTAGCTTATTAGCTTCATTGACAGAACCTTGGAAGTAACGGTCACTAGAACCCTTCTTCATAGCGGCGATAGATCCCATTCCACGGTAAGTCTTAAATTTCCGACCTTGGAAGATTTCTGTCTCGCCTGGCGCTTCGTCTGTACCAGCAAACATTGAACCCAGCATAACAGCATTTCCACCCGCAGCCAAGGCCTTAACAATATCTCCAGAATACTTAATTCCACCATCAGCAATGATGGTTTTTCCATATTCACGCGCCACAGCAGCTGCATCATAAATAGCAGTTACTTGGGGAACGCCAACACCAGCAATGACACGGGTTGTACAGATAGAGCCTGGGCCAATTCCGACCTTAACAACATCCACACCTGCATCAAAAAGTGCACGCGCACCTTCAGCAGTTGCAATATTTCCAGCAATCAAGGTGCGATCAGGGAAATGAGCACGAATCTCTGCAATCTTACGCAAAACTCCAGCTGAGTGGCCATGTGCAGTATCAATAACAATCGCATCTGCACCCGCTTCAAAGAGAGCTTCTGCACGTTCAAAAGTATCTGAAGTAACACCGACAGCACCAGCGACCAAAAGACGACCAAATTCATCTTTAGCAGCATTTGGAAACTCAATAACCTTTTCAATATCTTTAATGGTAATCAAACCTGAAAGGCAGCCCTTATCATCAACCAAAGGCAACTTTTCAATCCGGTGTTCTTGCAAAATACGCTCTGCAGTTCCCAAATCTGTTCCAACAGGCGCCGTTACAAGATTCTCACTGGTCATATGGCGAGAAATAGGTTGGTCATAGTCAGAAATAAAACGCAAATCACGATTAGTTAGAATCCCTACTAACTTACGATTTTCAAGAGTTTCTACAACAGGAACACCACTGATGCGGTAACGTCCCATTAGCTCATCTGCTTCAGCAATCGTATGCTCTGGCGTTAGGAAAAAAGGATCAATAATAACGCCATTCTCAGAACGTTTAACCTTTCGAACTTCATCGGCCTGTTGCTCAATAGACATATTTTTGTGGATAACTCCAAGACCGCCAGCACGGGCAATAGCGATAGCCATCTGACTCTCTGTAACAGTGTCCATAGCGGCAGTAATGATTGGGATATTCAAGGTCAAATTCTCAGCAAGCTTGGTACTCAAATCAGCATCGTTGGGCAGTACATGGCTCTCAGCTGGAATCAGCAGCACATCATCAAAGGTAAAACCTTTTTTTAAAAATTTAGTGTCCCAGTTAGACATCCACAGTTTCCTCTTTTCCTTCTTATTTGAACTAATACCCAAAGAAAATTGAAGTTCAGATTTCTTTGAATAAGAGCTGGTTTTTTTGTTGTTAATATCATACCATTCTATAGGAAATTGTCAATCATTATTATACAAAAAATAAAAACCATCATTTTTTAAACTAAAAACGATAGTTTTTGTGATTCATAATCAATAATATTCGTTATTTAAAATAATTAATCCCCATCGCAGACTTCACTTCCGAAAGAGTCTGACCGGCAGTCTGACGTGCCTTATCGCATCCTTCTTGCAGCATCTGATAGACCTGTCCCATGTCTTTAGCAAACTCCACACGACGCTCACGAATCGGACCTAACTCTCGCTCTAAAATTTCTAACAGATAGCGTTTGGTTTTGACATCTCCCAGACCACCTCTTTGATAATGCTCTTTCATTGCAGCAATATCAGCAGCATCTTCGGGGCGGCCAAAAACATCCAGATAATGAAAGACCATATTTCCCTCAACTTTTCCAGGATCTTCCACTCTGATATGATTAGGATCTGTATACATGCTCATAACTTTCTTTTGCAGAATATCCATATCATCTGCCAGATAAATACCGTTATTGAGAGATTTAGACATCTTAGCATTGCCATCCAAACCAGGCAAACGTCCAGCTGCTTCATTTTCAGGATAAATTCCTTCCGGTTCTACCAAAACATCTGTCTGGTAAGCGTTGTTAAAAGAACGAACAATCTCCCGAGTCTGCTCAATCATAGGCTTTTGATCATGTCCTACTGGTACATAATTAGCTTTAAAAGCAGTGATATCTGCTGCCTGAGAAATAGGATAAACTAAAAACCCAGTCGGCAAACTTTCACCAAATCCTTTTTGCGCAATCTCAGTCTTGACAGTAGGATTACGCTCAAGACGAGCCAATGACACCAAATTCATGTAATACATTGACAACTCTGCCAACTCAGGAATCTGACTTTGAATAAAAATAGTCACCTTTTCAGGATCCAATCCAGCCGCTAGATAATCTAAAGCTACATTACCAATGGACTCAACAATTGTTTGGGGGTCCTTTGCATGATCTGTCAAAGCTTGCTGATCAGCCAAAAATACGAACATCTCATATTTACCTTGATCCTGCAAAAGCACGCGGTTCCGTAAACTTCCTACATAATGACCAATATGCAATTTTCCTGTCGGACGATCTCCTGTTAAAATAATTGGTTTAGTCATTTATTACTCCTCAATTTATAATGAGTTCATTATATCATTTTCAATGAAAATGAGAAAGAAGTTTCTAGAAAAAAGCAAAAAATCCAGTTTTTACAATTTTATTGACAAGCCTTTACAACATTTGTAAACTTAATTGACAAACTATTCTAGCTGTAAAACCTAAAAGTCTTAGTTCATTCTATTCTCCTTTTTTCTTTCTGCTTTGATTTTTTCTTTTTATCTCAGAATTATTTGAAAAAAGTTCTGTTTTCTAGTAAAATGAAGAAGATTATATATATAGGAGAAAGACATTGCTTACAGTATCAGATGTATCACTGCGTTTCAGTGACCGAAAATTGTTTGATGAAGTCAACATCAAATTTACAGAAGGAAATACTTATGGATTGATTGGAGCTAACGGCGCTGGAAAATCAACCTTTTTAAAAATTTTAGCTGGTGATATCGAGCCAACAACAGGCCACATTTCTCTAGGACCAAATGAACGTCTTTCAGTCCTCCGCCAGAACCACTTTGACTATGAAGAAGAACGGGCTATTGATGTTGTAATTATGGGAAATGAGCATCTCTACAACATCATGAAAGAAAAAGATGCTATTTATATGAAGCCTGATTTTTCTGATGAAGACGGTGTACGTGCGGCCGAGCTTGAGGGAGAGTTTGCTGAACTAGGTGGTTGGGAAGCTGAAAGTGAAGCCTCACAATTATTGCAAAATCTCAATATTCCGGAAGATCTTCACTACCAAAATATGAGCGAGCTCTCTAACGGAGACAAGGTTAAAGTACTCTTAGCCAAAGCCCTTTTTGGTAAACCTGATGTCTTACTTCTGGACGAGCCAACTAACGGTTTGGATATTCAGTCTATTACTTGGCTGGAAGACTTTCTTATCGATTTTGACAATACAGTTATTGTTGTATCCCACGACCGCCACTTTTTGAATAAAGTCTGCACTCATATGGCCGACCTTGACTTTGGAAAAATCAAGCTCTATGTCGGAAACTATGATTTCTGGAAAGAATCAAGTGAACTAGCGGCTAAGCTGCTCGCTGACCGAAATGCCAAAGCAGAAGAAAAAATCAAGCAACTTCAAGAATTTGTTGCTCGTTTTTCTGCCAATGCTTCAAAATCAAAACAAGCAACTTCTCGTAAAAAGATGCTTGACAAGATTGAGTTAGAAGAAATTGTTCCATCTAGCCGTAAATACCCATTTATCAGCTTCAAAGCAGAACGTGAGATCGGTAATGATCTCTTGACAGTGGAAAACCTTTCTGTCAAGATAGACGGAGAAACTATTCTTGATAATATTAACTTCATTTTACGTCCTGGCGATAAAACAGCTTTGATTGGTCAAAACGACATCCAAACAACAGCTTTAATTCGTGCTTTAATGGGTGATATTGAGTATGAAGGAACTGTCAAGTGGGGTGTCACAACCAGTCAATCTTACCTACCAAAAGATAATTCTCGTGACTTTGCTAGTGGTGAATCAATCCTTGACTGGCTGCGTCAATTTGCTAGCAAAGAAGAGGATGACAACACCTTCCTCCGAGGTTTCCTTGGACGCATGCTTTTTTCTGGAGATGAGGTTAACAAGTCTGTCAATGTCTTGTCAGGAGGAGAAAAAGTTCGGGTTATGCTATCTAAGCTGATGTTGCTTAAATCCAACGTTTTAGTCTTGGACGATCCAACCAATCACTTAGATTTGGAATCAATCTCCAGCTTAAATGATGGCTTGAAAAACTTCAAAGGATCCATTATTTTTGCCAGTCACGACCATGAATTTATTCAAACCTTGGCCAACCATATCATTGTCCTGTCTAAAAATGGTGTGATTGACCGCATTGACGAAACCTATGATGAATTCTTGGAAAATCAAGAAGTTCAGGCAAAAGTCAAAGAACTTTGGAAAGATTAATCTCTTGTCAATTTACGTTTACAAAGCTTTACAGAGGCATGAAACAACGTTTCTGCCTCTTTCTATATAAGAAATATGAATCACATTAAAGAATATTTTAAAAAAAATTGGCCTTATTTTTGTGCCTTCCTTCTTCCATTTTTCATCATGTTCTTTATCTACTTGATGTATGGAATTTATTGGAATAGTGAGACGTCTCCCTTGCTTGGTGATGGTTTTCATCAGTATGTCATTTTTGACACCAACCTAAGAAATATCCTTCATGGCACAGATAGTATTTTCTATACTTTCTCCAGCGGACTTGGGCAGAATTTCTATGCTTTATCCAGTTATTATTTAGGTAGCTTCTTATCTCCCTTGGTTTATTTCTTTGATTTGAAATCAATGCCAGATGCCATCTATCTATTTACCTTAATCAAGTTTGGATTAATTGGACTCTCTGCCTTTATCAGCATCAAAGGAATATTCAAAAAGATTCCAGCTTTACTCATCATCACTCTTTCGACTTCATTTTCTTTAATGAGTTTTTCAGTCAGTCAATTGGAAATTAAAACCTGGCTGGATGTGTTTATCCTTGCACCTTTAATTGTTCTAGGTTTACATAGGTTGATAACTGGAAAAGGAAGAGTACTATACTTTACAACACTGTCAATTCTCTTCATCCAAAATTATTATTTTGGATATATGATGGCAATCTTTTTGGCCTTTTGGTACCTTCTTCAATTATCTTGGGATTTCAAAAATAGAATTAAAAGTTTACTTGACTTTACAATCGTATCTGCTTTAGCAGGTCTGACTAGCCTAATCATGATTCTGCCAACTTACCTAGACATAAGTACTCATGGTGAAACCTTGACAAAAGTTTCTTCTTTGCTGACAGAAAAAAGTTGGTTCTTAGATGTGTTTGCTAAAAATTTTATTGGCAGTTTTGATACAACCAAGTATGGTTCTATCCCTATGATTTATGTCGGCACCTTCCCATTGATTCTTGCTATCTTATTTTTCACCTTAAAATCTGTTAAGTTTCACGTGAAACTTTGCTACTTTTTACTCATTGCAATTTTCATAGCTAGTTTTTATCTTCAATATTTAGACTTACTTTGGCAGGGAATGCATGCTCCGAACATGTTTCTTCACCGTTATTCTTGGTTATTTTCTCTGGTAGTTATCTATATGGCTGCTGAGACTTTAAATCGTTGGAAAGATGTGAAAGTAATGAATGTTGCCATTAGTTTCACTTTGCTCAGCCTCGGATTCATTATGACGTTTATTCAGAGAAAACATTATGACTTTTTGGGTCCTGAGAATTATATTCTAACATTAGAATTTCTGCTGGCTTATCTCTTGATTAGCTTTGTCTTAGCAAAATCTTCGATTCAACCAAAAATCATTCTCCCTGTCTTGCTTTTCTTTGTTACTTTTGAATTGTCGCTTAATTCCTATTATCAAGTTGGAGGAATTGCTAAAGAATGGGTATTTGCCACTCGTTCATCTTATGCTAGCCACCTTGACGAGATTGACAAGCTTGTCAATTATTCCAAAAAGAAAAATATTGACTTCTTTAGAACTGAAAGATTGAATCCACAAACGGGAAATGACAGTATGAAATTCAACTACAATGGAATTTCCCAGTTCTCATCTGTCAGAAATACTCAGGCAAGTTCCACTTTAGATAAACTTGGTTTTAAATCAGCAGGAACAAATCTGAATCTCCGTTATCAAAACAACAGTATTTTAATGGACAGTATTTTTGGTGTTCGCTACAATCTATCTGAAACAGATCCTCAAAAATTTGGTTTTCTTCCTGAAAAAACTGAAAAAGAAATGTCTCTCTACCAAAATGATGCTGCACTTGGTTTAGCTTTTCTGACCAATGATATTTACCATGATGTCAAGTTTACAAATTTGACTTTAGATAATCAGACAGAATTTTTGAATCGATTGACTGGCTTTGATTTTAAATATTATGACAAAGTAGATGCTATAACTACTAATGAAAATGTCAAGCAAATTGGTAACAGAGTGACTGTGGATGTTGACAGAGAACAGAATACAAGCTTTGCTAGCGTAGTCTATACTGTCAATGTACCTGCTAACAGTCAACTATATGTCAATGTCGCTGGGATTGATTTTAGTAATGATGATCAGACAGATGTTGACATTACTGTCAATAACTTTACAGAACATTATACAACTAATAATGTTTTCCCTTTCTTTAATGCTGGCTATTTTAGTCAAAGTCAAACAGTATCTATTCGCTTTACATTCCCAGACAATTCGACAGTTTCATTTGATACGCCAGAATTTTTTGCCGTTAATGCTGAGCAATATCAAAATGTCATTCAAAAATTAAAAGAGCAGCCCGTTTCCACAACTACTGATTTAAACACAGTAAAAACAAATTATAGAGCGGAAAAGGATACTTCATTATTCTTTACCATTCCTTATGATAAGGGATGGTCAGCCACTCTTAATGAGAAGCCTGTCACACTAAAACGAGCTCAAAACGGTTTTATGAAATTAGATGTGAAAAAAGGAGAAGGAAAAGTTGTCCTCACTTTCATTCCTAATGGACTGAAAGAAGGTGGCATTGCCTTCATATCTGGCATAATCTTATTTGTTTGCTATAATTTTCTACGTAGGAGACGACATAGAATGTAAATATATAAAAAATAAGGCTCTTCATTAAAATGCTAGTGAAGGCCTTTTTTTGAACAATAAAAAAACACCCACTAGGAGTGTCTCTAGCTCCGGCAGTAGGACTCGAACCTACGACATCATGATTAACAGTCATGCGCTACTACCAACTGAGCTATGCCGGATAATATAGTCCGTACGGGATTCGAACCCGTGTTACCGCCGTGAAAAGGCGGTGTCTTAACCCCTTGACCAACGGACCATATGGTATGCTCTCTTTCAGAACATATTCCATTATATCAGGTTTTTAAGCTTTGTCAACTCTTTTCCCTTTATTTTCGAAAATATCTTTCAGATATTTTACTCTTAAACGAGTGACCGGACAGCGATGATTTTCGTAAAAAATAATTTCTCGATTTTTCTTGTCATAATCAACAATGTTGCCAATATTAACCAAATAAGATTTATGTGGTGAAAAAAATCGTTTAGATTGCTGATCTTTTTCTTGAATATCTGTTATCGTTCCATAAAACTCCTTGAGAAAATTTTTACCGACAATCCGAAGTTTATGAGAGCTCCCCGTCGTTTCGATATACAAAATATCGTTATAAGGCATTCGAACATCATTGCCACGATAACTATATTCAAAATAATCTACCATATTGGTATTTTCAATTAGTGTACTCTTAGTGTAAAGAATACTGTCTTTGATTCTATTTTTAAAAGCATCATTGTTGATATCTTTATCGATAAAATCAAGTGCTGAAACTTTATATTTAAAAGTCATAGTAGCAAATTCAGATTTTGAGGTTACAAAAACTATAATGGCATAAGGATTATGATGACGGATAAATTGAGCTACTTCCAGCCCTTTTGTTTCCTCTCCTTTAATGTCAATATCCAAAAAATAAAGCTGGTTAACGTCTCCATTTTCAATATATTTTTTGAATTCTTTGATTTTTCCTGTAACCTGAACCTGGATGTCAATTCCAAGTTCCTCAGCAATTTCTGCTAATGTCGTTTCCATCCTGACTTGATGAGATACGGTATCCTCTAAAACTAACACTTTCATAAATTCTATCTCCTAATTGTTAAAATCTGTGTAAAATTGTTTGGCTCAATTTGTGTATCAAGAGTGATAAATTCATACCTATCTAAAATTTCCTTGATGTTATTCAATCCATAGCCTCTATTTTCTCCTTTAGTTGAAAATTCGGGCTGATAGAGTTCTTCCAAATCCAATTTTCCTTCTTTACGAGAATTTTGAACAACAAATATGGTTTTATCATCCAGCTGAACCAGAGAAACATGAACAATTTTTTCTAGACTGTCAATGGCACTCTCAATAGCATTATTTAATAAAATACTAGCAATTCTCACCAGATCTAACAACTTGATTGGAAGGCGTTCCACTTTATCCTTAACTTCAAAAGTCAGCTGAATCTGATGTTCACGCGCTTGAAAGATTGTCTCAGTCATGACACTCCTTAAAGCTGAATCTCCTACATTATTCAAATCAAAAACTGTATATTTATCTGAACGCAGGTTCAAATTTGCATCAGCCAAGACCTCTTGATAAATGTGCTCAATTTCCTTGATATCTCCAGTTTGAATAGCCACTTGCATACTCGTCAACATGCTAGCATAATCATGACGAAATCCTTTGATTTCATGGTACAATCTCACAATTTCATCAGTATATTCCTGAAGTCGAAGCTGTTCAGATTCTTTTTGACGCAAACGCTCTTCTTTCTCGTATTTCTCACGGCTGTCCTTAAATGTCACCAAGGTAGAAAGAAAGGCCAAGAAACAAATAGTAGCAATCATACTGCTAAAACTGTTGAAATGCTTTATATTACTAATCCAGTGAGAAAGATTTAAAATCAGCCAATTCATTGCATATAAACTACTAATCATCAGAATATGAGATTTAAAGAAACTTCTTTTAAGATAATCTATTCTGAAATCAAAAATATCAATAACCTTTGCCATAAAGAACAAGGATATTAAGTTGATACATGTCAGAAACAAGCCCATGTACTGAGCTACAAAATCATCTCCTAAAACAGATGAAATAATAACTGAAAAGAAAGTAGTAGAGCTATCAATTGACAAACATAAAAAGAAGGAAAGTAAGAAAGATTGATATTTTTTAATTTTTTCAACTCTACAAAAATACCAAACTAAAAATAGAGGGAGAAAAAATGACAGTGTATATGATGGAATTGTGCTAGAAAATGAAAATATGTGTCCTAAAAAAGCAATTATAAACGGAACTATAATCTCAAGACCAAAGCAAACAGATACAAAAAAGCGAGTATGCTTAATTTTAGTGATTTTTGATAAAATAACTAAAAATGCAGCTACATTAATAAAAGGATGAATAATTAATCCAATTATTTCAAGTGACATAAATTTCTCCCCTAAACTTTAAAATTCTTATCTTCCAAAAATCCAACCCCATGGATTTGGAACACCTCTTAAATCCCAAAAGGTTTGAACAAGTGAATTGCTATTTAAAGCAATTTGAAAAGAATAGATTTTCATAACTATCTCCTATCTTTTTATCTTGTAAGTCACCTTACATTTATCATTATAGAAAAATAGAAAGAGTTAGTGACAATTTTCCCTGAAATGTCATTTTTTATCCCCGAAATGACATTATACCAAAAAAATAGAAGAAAAAAACACGAAATATTGTAAAATATTTCGCATTTTTTACATTTCTGATCTCAGCAGGATTCGAACCTGCGACCGTTCGCTTAGAAGGCGAATGCTCTATCCAGCTGAGCTATGAGACCAATACTATCTCATTCTATCAGAAAATAGGATTGCCGTCAAGATTACTTATGATAAGGACTCCCCTGCTGAATCATAAAAGCTCGATAGATTTGCTCTATTAAAACAAGGCGCATCAGTTGATGAGGTAAGGTTAATTTGCCAAAACTCATTAGAAGATTTGCCCGTTTTTTTACTGCAGGATATAAACCTAAACTTCCCCCAATAACAAAAGTGATATCAGAAAAGCCATGCACTGTAGTATCCATCATGAGCTGACTAAACTTTTCTGACGGAAATTGCTTTCCTTCAATTGCCAAAGCAATAACAAATTCACGCTCATTGATTTTAGCCAGAATTTTATTTCCTTCTTTTTCAAGAATCTGCTGATTTTCTAAATCACTAGCTTTATCAGGTGTTTTTTCATCCGCTAGCTCAATCATTTCCACCTTGCAGAATCGATTGAGACGCTTCACGTATTCAGCAATTCCATCCTTTAAATATTTTTCTTTCAGTTTTCCAACTGTTACAAGTTTTATTTTCATAAGTTTATTCTATCATATTCATCTATACTTCACACTTTATTAACAAGTAAAATTTATCTGGGAATCGTCAAATCTGTGTATTTTCTAATGCCTATCAACAGTTTTTCTAAGTTTTCCACAAGGTGTGGAAAACTTAGAGGATTTAAGTTATAATTAAGTTTGTCTAAATATAATTTCATCAATTGTAATTCAAGGAGGAAAACATGAAAAACTCTTCAAATGCCATTAAAAAGGCTTTATTGCTTTTTGCAGTATTAATTGTAGGTTTTATAGGCGGAAGTTTAGGAAATTATGTTACTACATTACTAACTTCACGCGTAAAAATGAATGGAAATTCAACAACTAGTGTAACTACTTCATATAAAAACTCTACAGACATTTCAAAAGCTGTGAAAAAGGTTCAAAATGCTGTTGTTTCAGTAATTACTTATGCTGAATCTTCCAGCAGCGTTATCAATGATGAATCTTCCAACGATGAATCACAAATCTCCAGTGAAGGTTCTGGCGTAATTTATAAAAAAGATGGAAAATCAGCCTATCTGGTAACCAACACCCACGTTCTGAACGGATCAACCAATGTAGATATCTTGCTAGCTGATGGAAACAAGGTTCCAGGTGAAGTAGTTGGATCAGATGTTTATTCAGATATCTCTGTCGTTAAAATTAGCTCTGAAAAAGTAACTGATATCGCTGAATTTGGAGATTCTGGTTCTCTGACAGTTGGTGAAACAGCTATCGCTATCGGAAGTCCTCTTGGAACAGAATACGCTAACTCTGTAACACAAGGAATTATTTCTAGTTTAGGCAGAAACGTTACGTTACAATCTGAAAATGGTGAAAATATTTCAACAACTGCACTACAAACAGATGCTGCAATCAATCCTGGTAACTCTGGTGGTCCTTTGATTAACATTCAAGGACAAGTTATTGGAATTACTTCAAGTAAAATTTCAACAAATGGCCAAACCTCTGTTGAAGGGATGGGATTTGCCATTCCATCTAATGATGTCGTAAATATTATCAATCAACTTGAGAAAAATGGAACAGTCACACGTCCTGCTTTGGGAATTCAAATGATGGATTTATCTAATCTGACAACTTCTGATTTTTCTAAATTAAATCTTCCTTCTTCAGTGAAATCAGGTATTCTTGTTCGCTCTGTTCAGCAAGGGATGCCTGCTGATGGCAAACTTCAAAAAAATGATGTCATTACAAAAGTAGATAACACAGATGTGGAATCCACTAGTGACCTTCAGTCTGCTCTCTACAAGCATAGCATTGGAGATGAGGTAGAGATTACTTATTATCGAGATGGTAAATCTCAAACAGTCAAAATCAAACTCACTAAATCAACAAAAGAGCTAAGCTCAAATTAACCTATTTACAAGATTGTCAACACACCTTTACACAATCGTAAAGGTGTGTTATTCTATATACAAATGGAAAATTTTCAATATATTGCACTTAAAGATATTCGAAACAACCCTTATCAGCCTCGTAAAGAGTTCTCACAAAAAAAGATTGAAGAATTAGCGGCATCAATCAAAGAAAATGGTCTCATTCAGCCAATCATTCTTCGGAAATCTTCACTTTTTGGTTATGAAATTTTAGCAGGAGAACGGAGATTTAGAGCTGCCTCTTTTCTTGGCCTAGAAACAATCCCAGCTGTCGTCAAAGAATTATCTGATGATGACATGCTGAAACAGGCCATTATCGAAAATCTTCAAAGAGAAGACTTGAATCCTATAGAAGAGGCTGAGTCTTATCAAAATTTGATTGACAAAGACTTGACACATGATGAAATTGCTAAAATCATGGGAAAATCTAGACCCTATATAAGCAATATTGTCAGACTTTTACAATTATCCAAAGAAGTTCGTCAAGCTATCAAGGAAGAAGAGATATCTCAAGGACATGCTCGCCTGCTGGTCCCCTTAAAAGAAGAAGAACAGTTACTGTGGCTGAAAAAAATCTGTCGAGAAGATTTATCGGTTCGAGCAGTTGAAAAGCTTCTCCAGCAAAAAAAGATTCTCAAAAAGAAACCTAATAAGGAACTGTTTGCTAAATCTGAAGAGGAAAAAATTAAAAAAATTCTCGGTCTGGAAGTTTCTATTCAGTTAAAAAACCAGAGTAAAGGAAAGCTGATTATTCCTTTTGAAAGCGAAGAAGAATATCAAAGAATTATAAACAGTTTTAAATAAAACTGTTATTTTCTTTTTTAAAAATAACAAGATTATCCACTGTTAAATCAATTAGGAAGCCTATTAAAATAAGAAATTTTAACTTTATTCACATTCTGTGGATAACTTCAGCTAACAATGTGAATTCTTTTCCAGTTCTTGTGGAAAACTTTGAATCTTTATGATAAAATAAGATGCGTATGAATCAGAAAATTATAGAAAAGGAGGGAAGTT